>VGIW01000087.1 GCA_016867715.1 Candidatus Eisenbacteria bacterium
ACCTGAGAAGTACCCAGCGCCGCCCCGAGCTTGTGCGTCGCTACTTCGACGCCCCCGAGGTCCAGTATGCCGCCTGGTGAGAATGTCAACTACATCCTGCTCCCCGTAATAGAAAGGGATCGGCGTGACGAACGGGCGGCCGGATCATGCATGGTTTCGGGCGAGGGTTCTCGCCTTCCGCTTGGGCCTTCTCGAGGACTCGGAAGAACGAGCTCTCCTGGATCACGCCGCCGAGTGCGACACCTGTCGCGCGCTTCTGCAGTCCTTCGTCGAGACGGAAAGCACGGAGAGCTCGCGGGACATCCACATACCGAGCGGAATGATCGCCCGCTGGGAACGTGCGCGACAGGAACTCACGGGCCTGGAACGAGCGATGGTGCGACAGCACCTGGGCCGATGCGCGGACTGCAGGAGAGAACTCGAATTCCTAGGTTTCGAACCCACCCTTGAGCACGTGGCCGGACGCGAGTTGGAGACGCCGACAAGAGAGGCTTCGGAGGGTCTGCCGCGAGAGGAAGAAACGGACAAGGAACGTCGAGGCAGCAAGGATTCCGTCTTGAAGAGAGGCAGGAGATCTCTTGTCCGGAACCGTCCTCTCCTGGTTCGTTGGGGCGTCACTGGGTGGGCTGTTGCGGCCACGGCCGCCGCTCTCCTTCTCTTGGCTCGAACAGAGGCCCCAGAAGCTCCCCCCGCGACTTCCGGGCTCGTGCCCTGGGTGCAGCCCGGCCTCGTGCGGGGTGACGAGGAGGCGATCTCGATCGAAGTTTCCCCCGAGGTACGAGTCATCGCTCTACCAATCGTCGTTCCGGTTTCTCTCCTTGAGGATTCCGAGATTTCGATCGAGATCCGGTCGCCTTCGGGAATAGCCCTGTTGCGGACCGTTGTTCATAGGGAGGACATTCGTTCGGGGACCTTCGTTGTCTTCCTTCGGACCGCGCGCCGCTTCGAGGACGGCTTGTACGAAGTGCTTCTTCGGAGTGGACGGCTGCAGGAGGACGTGCCGTACGTCGAGCGGAACTACTTCCGTGTGAGGACGACGGGGGCTCCGTAGTCCAAAACACCTGGCGGTGTCGGATATCTTCGCATACCTTCGCAAAACTCCTTCTGAGCTACAAGAACCCCTTCTCCCGCATCCAGTCGTCGCTCACGAACTTGGTGAGGTAGTTGCGGATCGAGTCGGGGAGGATGGCGAGGGCTTTGCGAGCTCCCTTCTCCTCCTTCAGCGCCTCGAGCATCGCCCAGACGACCGAGCCGGAGCTTCCCCCGACGAGAAGCCCCTCCTCGCGGATCAGCCGCCGCGCCATCAGGAAGCTGTTCTTGTCGTCGACATAGATGTAGCGGTCGACGAGGCTGTTGTCGAGGACGTCCGGAACGAAGTCGTAGCCGATCCCCTCGACGAGATACGTGTGCACGTCCGTGCGCCCGCCGAGAACCGATCCGTACGGGTCGACGCCGATGATTCGAATGTCCGGCTTCTTTTCCTTGAGGTATCGAGAAACTCCGGTGATCGTCCCGCCGGTCCCCGCGCCGATCACCACAAGATCGAGCGTGTCTCCGAAGTCGTTCCAGATCTCGGCGGCGGTTCCGTAGTAGTGGGAATCCGGGTTGTCGGGGTTCGTGTACTGGTTCGGGATGACCGAGTTCTCGATCTCCTCGTTCAATCGGAGGGCGACGCCGAAGAGGCTCTCCGGATCGTCGTGCGCGGCCTCGGTCGGGGTGCGGATGATCTCCGCGCCGAGCGCCTCGAGAACGACCTGTTTCTCGCGGCTCATCTTCTCCGGCATCGTGATGATGAGGCGGTAGCCGCGCACCGCGGCGGCCAACGCGAGGCCGATCCCCGTGTTCCCGCTCGTCGGCTCGATGAGGGTCGTTCCGGAATCGATGACGCCCCGCTCCTCGAGCCCCTTCACCATTCGAACCGCGGGGCGGTCCTTGAGCGAACCGCCTGGGTTCAGGAAATCGCATTTCGCGTAAAGCTCGACGGGAAGCTCCTTCCCAACCCGATTCAGACGAACCACGGGCGTGTTCCCGACGACCTCCATGATGTTCTCGTAGATCATTCCGGTTCCCTCCGAAGGGCATGAGTGTACCAGGTACGAGCCGAACTGTACCTGGTACCGATCAGCGGAGGAGGGTCATGCGGACGGTGCGCGTGCCGGCGCTCGTCTCGAGGCACGCGAAGTAGACGCCGGAGACCGCCTCGGCGCCCGCGTCCGTCCGCCCTTCCCAGACGGCGGTGTGCCATCCGGCGAGTTCCACGCGGTCCACGAGAAGCGCGAGGACGCGCCCGCCCGGATCGAGCACGCGAAGGCGAACCTCGGACGGGCTCGGGAGGAAGTAGTGGATCTCCGTGCGCGGGTTGAACGGGTTCGGGCGGTTCGGGCGGAGCTCCAAGCTCCCGGCCGAGCGGATCGCGAGAACCTCGCCGCCCGCCGGACGGAAGAAGCGAACGCCCCCCGTTCCGTCCGACCAGGAGATCCCGCGCACCTCGATCCCCGCGGGGGCGCTCTCACCCGCGAAGAGGAGGGCGAGCCTCCCCTCCGCTTCGCTCGCCCGCGCGGGATTCGGCGCTCCCGCGAGAGGGGGCGTGACGAGAACACGCAGGATTCCGTGATCGACCGCGCGGCGAAGATCGCCCGTCTCGATCCCCTCGAACGCGACGCCGGCAAGAGCGCTCGGTCCTCGCGGAAGCGCGATCTCGATGAGCCCCGCGCGCGCCCCGGAAGGGATCGGGAACGAAAGAACAACCCGGTGTCGGTTCGGCTCGCCGTCCGCCATCGCGCGCGCCTCGATCGCGATCGGCTCGGCCCTCTTCCCGCCGAGAACGATCGTCCCCTCTTCGACGAGCACACGCGCGAGAAGCACGAGATCCGCCACGTTGAAGCGTCCGTCCCCGTTCAGGTCGATCCGGGAGAACGGCGGATCGGCCGGATCGCCGAGGCCGAGAAGAAGACGGACCGCGAGATCGACGTCCGCGAGATCGCGCTGGTAGTCGCCGTCCATGTCCCCGAACGGTCTTTCCGCCGGCTTCGTCCGGAAGGCGATCGGAGGAAGCCCCGCGAACGATCTTCCGAAGACATCGTAAAGACCGGAGAAATCGAGCGCGTAGTGGGTCCCGTAGGCGAGCGGCGCGTCCGGAGCGAAGACGAGCCGGTTCCCGCCGCTTTCGAGCGAACGGGTTCCCGCGACCTCCGCGCTCCCCGCCAATAGCTTCACGTATGAAAGAGTCGTCGGATCGATCGGCACGCTGAACGTCACGCGGATCACGACGCCGACCTCGACCTCGTCCTCGCCGTTCGCGGGGTCGCTCGCGAGCGCCGAGGGCGCGATCGCGAGCGTGCCGAACGTCCGCCAGGCGCCCGGCACGCCGACGCCGCACGCGCTCCGCGTCGCCGCGCGCCATCGGTAGCGCGTCCCGAGGCCGAGCTCCGACGCGAGGAACGAGGTGTCTGTCGGAGGAAGAAGCGTTTCGACGACGAGCGCGCCGGAAGCGATCTCCTCGATGCGGACGGCGTACCCTTCCGCTCCCTCGACCGGCTCCCACGCGAGGAGAACCGGGATTGGGAGCCCCACGGCGCCGTCCGGCGGGCTTCGGAGCGCGGGAGCGGCGAGGCCCGGGCGCGAGGAGCCTAGCGCCGCCGCGCCCGTCTCGGAAACGCCGCAGGTGTTCTCGCCGAGGACGGTATACGTATAAACCATTCCTTCGGTCACCGCCTGGTCGACGAACACGCTCTCCGCGCTCGCGGCGGTCCCGATCGGGATGCCGTCCCTGAGGACGCGGAACCTCCCCGCGGAGCCCGCGGATGCCGGCCACGTCAGCCGCACCTCTCCGCAGAGGTCGAGGGTCGCCGCGAGGTTCGGCGGGGGCTCGGGTGGCCGGTAGACGGCGACCGTCCGCTGCTCTCCCAGGGGCCCGGGGCCGCAGAGGCCGGTCGCCTGCACGCGGAAGAGCCGAAGGCCCGCCGCGTCCGCGGAAAGGGAAACCGAGTCGCGCTGCCCCTCCACGATCGCGAGCACGCGCTCGTCGCCTCCGATCGTCTCGAGGACCCGGTAGTAGAGAGCTGCCGGCACCGGCTCCCACCGGAGCACGAAGCGCCCGCCGGCGCACGCCGCCGTGTCGGTGGAGGACGCGAACACCACCGCCCCCGCAGCCGGGAGAAAGCCTCCTTGGTCCGACGACGTCGCTCCCCCTTGCGACGCGCCGCAAACGTTCCGCGCGACCACTTCGTAGCGATAGGTCCCCGAGCCGCCCCGATCGACGAAACGGCTCGGCCAGGGCGGCAGGTTCGACCCGACCACGATGGTCGTGTCGTTCCGGCTTCGCACGATCTCGACCCACTCGACCGGAATCGACGGCGGGTTCGGAATCGACCAGGCGACCTCGACCGAATCGCAATACCCGTCGGTCGCGTTGACGTTCGAGGGAGCGGCGGGGCGAAGCCTCGGGCGCGCGAGAGCCGCCTCGACGCCCGGCGATTCCCCGCATCCGTTGAAGGAGTGGACACGGTAGGTCGCCGCGCGCTGCGGGTAGTCCACGGCGCGACCGTTCCCCGGTCCCTTCCAGATCGCCTCGGCTCGGTCCGAGCGGTAGACCCGGATGCTGTCGGTCTGCGGATTCCAGCGGACGATGACCGAGTCGCAGAACGAGGTGTCGAGACGCACCCCGGTCGGGGCGGCGGCCGCCTCGCTCACCGTCACGGTCCATGCTTCGCTCGCCGTTCCGTAGCCGCACTGGTTCATGCCGGCGACGCGGAATCGGTGACTCCCCGTTGCGGTCTCGACGAGAACGAGCTCTCTCCCGGTCACGGTGTCGATCGGAGCCTCGTTCTTCCGCACCTCGTAGCGCTCGGCGCCCGCCGATGCGTTCCACCGGATGCGGAACGGCGCGCCGACGCAGGCCGACGACGCGGGGTCGCTCCAGGTCGCCGCCCCGGGGCGCGCGTAGGCATAGCCGGTGTCGGCCGCGGAGATCGCCTGGGCGCAGGGGCTTTCCGCGCGAACTTTATAGACATAAATCGTTCCCGTTGAAACGTTCCGGTCGGCCGCCTCGCGCGGAGCGCCCGCGGGGACGACGGCGACCGTGGAGGTGATCGGCCCCTCCATGCGGAGAACGCGGAACGAATCGACGCCGGTCTGCTCGGGGAAGTAGCTCCAAACGACCCGCACCGAGTCGCAGAGCCCGCGCGTCGCCTGCACGCCGACCGGCGCGGCGATCGCGAGCGGATAGGCGAAGCCGGCCGGCTGCGCCGACGCGCCGAGCGTGTCGCAGCTGTTCCATCCGCCGACCGCGTAGGTTCTCGATCCGCCCGCGGGGAGCGAGTCGGTCCAGGAGCCGGTCCCGCTCACATAGACTCGGCTCCCTTCTCTTTCGATCCAGACGTTGCTCGCCGAGGACGGGGTCCACGAGATCCGGATCGCTCCGCACAAGTTGTTGCTGGATACGACTCCGGTCGGAGCGGAGGCGCTCGCCTGCACCTCGACCGTCCACGGAGAACTGGTCGGGCTCTGGCCGCACGAGTTCTCGGCGCGCACGCGGAAGGAGTACGACCCGGCGGCGGTCTTCGTCGAGGCGTAGGTCGTGTCGGTCCCGACGTCGTGCTCGACCGATCCGTCGAGGACGACGTAGCGGGCGGCGCCCGCGACGCGATTCCAGCGAAGACGGAACTCGCGATTGCCGCACACCTCGCGATCGCTCGACGCCAGAAACGCCGGCGCCGACGGAGCGCGCTTGCGAGTGCCGACGTCCTTGCTCCAAGCGGCCTCCGGCGAGGCGCCGCAGGAGTTGTGCGCCTGCACGAGGTATTCGTAGGTCCCGGCCGCCGGAACGTGCGTGAACATGCGCGCCGACGAGGAGGCCGACCCGGCCAGGGTCCACCCGAGCGCGGCCGTGTCCCGATAGGAAACCGCAAAGCTGTCGACGGCCCCTCCTGTGAACACCCAGGTGACCGTCACGCGATCACAATAGGAATCGGACGCGGTGACCTGCACGGGCGGATCCGGGTAGCCGAGGATCCGCTCGCCGAGAACGGCGACGCTGAACGCGCTGCCGCACGAGTTGTACGACTGCACCTGGTACGAGTGCGGCGACCCGCTCCCGACGAATGCGTCGCGGAAGAGAGTCGTGTTCGCGGCGAGATCGGCGATCGGTTGGCCGTCGCGAAAGACTCGATAGCCCTGTTCGTTCGCGACATCCCCCCACGTCACGAGAACGAAGTGGCAGCTCGTGTCGGAGGCCGCCGGGTTCGTCGGCGCCGCGGGCGCGTCCGGGAGGCGCGTTCCCGCTTCCGGCGCGCTCGACACGGACTCGCCGCAGAAGTTCTTCGCGCGCACGGTGTACGCGTATGTCCCGGGCGGCGCCTGCGTGTCGATGATCGCGTTCCCCTTGACCGTCGCGATCCAGGCCCCGTTCCGGAAGACGCGGTGGCTGTCCGCGTGGGCGGACACGATCCAGCTGATCCGAATCTCGCCGCAGAGATCGTCGGTGGCGGAGACGGAGAGTGGCGCGGCCGGGGCGTCGTACGGGCGGACCCCGACCACCGGGCTCGTGAACGAGGGGGCGGCCAAGCATGCGTTAAACGATCCGACCGCGTACTCGTGCGCCGTCCCGGGCGTTGCGCCGGCGTCGATGTACTCTGACGCGTCCGCCTCCGCCGTGTCGATGACGGCGCCGTCCCTCGCGATCGCGTATCCGTCTTCCCACGAGACGTCTGTCCAGCGGAGCCGCACCCCGCCGCAGATGGAATCCGCGTCGAGAGACGCGGGGACCGCGGGAGGCGGAAGGCGGAAACCGGACGCGGGAGCCGAAAAGCTCGGAACCGGTCCGCACGCGTTGAACGCGCCGACCCGGTAGCTGAGGGAGATCCCGCCCGGCGCGGCGGCGTCCAGATACGAGGTCTCTCCGGACTCGAGCGTGTCGAGGATCGTCCCGTTCCGCTCGACGACGAAGCCGTCCTCGCCGATCACGTCCAGCCAATCGATCTCGACGCCGTCGCAGCGGCCGAAGGACGCGCTCACCCCGCCTGGGGCCTCGGGCGCGTCCCACGGCCTCCGTCCGATGTCCGGCGCGCTCTCCCCCGACTCCCCGCAACCGTTCCACGCGTTCGCCGTGTAGACGTACGACGACCCGGGCGCCGCGGAGAAGTCGGAGTAGAACGTCGCCCCCGCGTCGGCGAGATGGATCCCGTCGCGGAGCACGCGGTAGCCTTCCGCGTTCGCCGCGGCGCTCCACGTGATCTCGATCGCGCCGCACACCGCATCCGAGGCGGCGAGGTTCAACGGCGCCGCGGGCGCGTCGGGCGGACGAACACCGGTGTCCGCCGCGCGAGGGCCTTCACCGCACCTGTTCCTCGCCGAGACCTCGTAGCGGTACGTTCCGACGGGCGGGATATCCTGAAACGCCGTTCCCGCGGTCTTCGCGATGCGGATCGAATCTCGATAGACATAAAATGAATCGGCATCAAGCACCGCGCTCCAGGAGAGAAAGACGGCGCCGCACACGTTGTCGGTGGCGGAGAAGGCGGATGGGGCGGCGGGGGCGTCGGGCGGACGGATCCCGTTCGCAGCGATCGAATCGGAACGCCCGCAGATGTCGAGCGCGCCGACCCGGTACGCGTGCGGGCCCGGAGGGGCGCCCGTGTCGCGGAAGAAGAAGACCCCGGCCGGAGTCTTCGCGAGGAAGGCGCCGTCGCGATAGAGGTAGTAGCCGGTGTCGGAGGGCGCTCCCTGCCATTCGATCCGGATCAGGCCGCACGAGTCGGTCGAAGCGGAGACGTTCGCCGGAGGCGACGGGCGCGGCCTCGCGTACGCCGCGTCGGTCCTCTCCGCCGAGCGGCCGCAGCGGTTCGCGGCTCGAAGAGCGTACGCGTGCGTCCCGGTGATCGGCTCATCGACGTACGAGAGCGCCGGCGCCAGGACCCTCGCGAGCAACGCGCCGTCCCGGAAGACGACATACGTGTCCGCATCGGCCGAAGCGGACCATTCGAGCTCGACCCTCGAGCAGAGGGAATCGCTCGCGGCAAAGAACGCCGGGACGGAAGGACTCGTGAGCGCTTCCGCATCGTCGGTGCTCCCCTCGCTCGCCGGTGACGACCCGCACGAGTTGAAGGCGGCCACGCGGTACTCCCAGGATCCGGACGATTGCGCGTGGCCGAACCCGAAGTGCGGGCCGGCGTTGGGAAGGACCGCGCCCGCGCGCGTCCAGCCCGGACCTCCCGGCGCGCGGAAGAGGACTTGGAAGCTGTCGAGCTGGCCCGGAGCGCCGGGGTAGGTCCACGAGACGAACACGCTGTCGCAGAGCGCGTCGCTCGCCTGGACATCGTTCGGCGGATCCGGGTAGCCGAAGATCCGCTCGCCGATCACTTCAGAGCTAAACGATCCGCCGCACCCGTTGAACGCCTCGATCCGATACGCGTGCGCCGTGCCGCTCGCCACCGCAGCGTCCTGATAGAACGTCGTTCCGGGAGGGAGCGTCGCGATCGGCGCGCCGTCTCGGCGGATCCGATATCCTTCTTCGTCCGCGACGTCTTCCCAGGTCAAGAGGATGAAGTGGCAGCTCGTGTCGGACGCGGCCGGGTTCGACGGCGCGAGAGGCGCGTCGGGCGGGCGCGTTCCGGAGTCTGCGGCGCGGGAACTCTCCCCGCAGGAGTTTCTCGCCGCGACCTCGTAGGCGTAGGTCCCCGGGGACGGAACGTCCTCGAATTCCGTTCCGGCGACCGAGGCGATCCGCGCCGAGTTTCTATAGACATCAAACGAATCGGCGTGCGCCGCCGCGGTCCACGAGAGCCGGACGAGGCCGCAGATCGTGTCGGATGCGGAGAGACCGGCCGGCGGCGCGGGCGGAGAGAGAACCGTTCCGCTGTCGACCGCCGCGCCCGACCACCCGCACGCGTTCCCCGCCGAGAGGGCGTATCCGTACCGCCCCGGGGGAGCGGTGTCTTCATAGAAGAGGATCGTCGAGGGGAGCGTCGCGAGGAGGAGGCCGCCGCGCGAGACTCGGTAGCTGTCCGCGTCGGCGGCCGCGTCCCACGAGAGACGAACGAGCGTGCAGGAGGTGTCGCTCGCGAGGAAGCTCGCGGGGGTGTTCGGCACCGCGAGACGCCGGCCGGTCGCGGACGCGCGCTCGCCGGCCCCGTCCGAGTCGATGCCGGCGACCCAGTAGTCCGAGAAGCCCTCGGGCGCGCCGGTGTCGCGGAAGAAGAGGTCGATCGTGTGAAAGACCGTTTCTCCCCGGCGCACCTCGAACGAGTCGGCCCCCGGAAGATCGTCCCACGAGAGGCGCACCCCCCAGCAGGAATCGACCGACGCATCGAGCCCGGTTGGCGGCGGAAGAACGGCACCGGCGGATCCGGCCGCCAGAATCGCCGCGAGAACGCCAAGAGCGGCACCCCGAAGGGCATGCCCTCTGTCGCATTCTCTCTTTCCTCGTGCGAGCATGGACCAGGCTCTTCCGCGGGGGCTCGGGACTCGACGGACCGGAGATCGAGTTCACGTTGTCCGATAACAGGTTATCAGAATCGAACCCGCGGGTCAATCGAAGGTCAGTCGGTCACCACGAGGAGGCCGTTCGTCATGTCGGTCACCGTGATGTCGGCGCTCCCGGACGGCGTCGAGAAGAAGACCTCCTCGAGCGTGAGGCGCGCCGTGTTCGGAAGAACCGGATGCCCGCGGCTCACGCCGACGAGAAGAAAGAAGAGAAGATCGTTCCCCGCGGGGATCGGACGGAGCGAGCCGCCGAGCGACCAGGGGTCTCTCGAACTCCGCTCGGGAGGGTCTTCCGTGTTCCTGGACGCCGCGTCCAAGCCCGTAGGCACTCACGGCGGCGTTCTGTCTGTCTGATGGAAGATGGGACGGCGTCCCCGGATTCTATCGCCCGCTGCCGGCGTTTCTGAGAGTCTCTAGCTCCATGTCGAGCCTCTCTCCGATTATGGGCCAGCCGTATTTGTCCTCAACGAGTCTCCTCGCGTTAGTAGAAATCCTCTCTCTCATCTTCTTGTCGCGGAGCAAACGCACCACTTGATCCGCAAACGACTCGGGCGTATCCCCGATCAGGATGTTTTCTCCAGGCGTCACCTCTATTCCCTCACAACCCAGAGATGTAGACACAACCGCCTTCCCGCAAGAAAACGCGTCAAGGATCTTCAGACGGGTGCCTCCTCCCACGGTAAGGGGAACAACGTACACGGAAGACCGCCCTACGACTTCTCGGATGTCGGGAAGAAAGCCGTGCAGCCTGATCGCCGAGTCCTGCAGTGAACACTCCTGAACCGCCCGAGGAGGAGACCGCCCGATTATGTTCATGACTACATTGGGAACCTCTGCCTTGATCAGAGGAAAGATCTTTCTGCAGTAATAGGACATCCCTGCAGCATTAGGATACCACGTCATCCCTCCTACGAAGACCAGCTCCTTGGAATCGCCGGGATCGCAGGCTCGGAAGTAGTCTGTGTCCGTTCCACTGGGGATGACAGTGAAACGAGCGCCCGGAATGAAGCTTTCGAACAAAGCCTTGTCGACTTCCGAAACGGCGAGGTTGAGATCGAATCGGGGCGCATGAACCGTCTCGTATCGTCTGATCTTGAGCCCTTGAATCCTAAGATAGAGCCTTAATAGCGGATTGCGTTCACTTGCACTGCGTCTTAGAGCAAGACCGGACTCGACGTTGTGATGATTCATGACGGTTGGCGTATCCAACCCCGCCGGCAAGTACTGCGCCAAGTCAATGGTATCGAAGTACAACACATCATAAGCATAACCGTTGAGGAACCGCTTTATCTCTGAAGCCATCTGTTTCGAGCGGAATCGCCATACCGAATAGGGTGTCGGCGAGAGAAGATTGAGCAGCAACAGCAAGTACCATTGAAGTCGACTTGAGTCGCTGGGGATATTGACTGCCTTGACGTGCGGACAGTGCTCCTTCAAGGCTTCGATACTTCGAGCGAGCGAGTTCTTGTCCGGATGAAGCGCCTTCTGGGAAAGGGAAACAAGATGAACCTGGTGGCGTTTCGCCATCTGTTTGAGGATATTGTAGCTTCTCTGAAGGCTGCCGCCTTGCGGAGGGAAAGGAAGGAAGTGTGTGATCATCAGGATTCGCATGTGGGGCTCTTGACTCCGAACGTCTCGCCGCAACAGCAGCGGCTGGCCTTGCGAGCAACGTGCGGGTGGGTGTGACCGACCCCGTGCACCGTTTGGGACGTTCGAAACACACGTCTCCAGATTCGGCCGTCCTTCTTTCGACTGCCATTCTAGCCTTCATGGAACCCGCCCCGTCAAGCGGCATCTCTTTTCGGTCGCGCGACCCTCCGTGCGCCCTTCCTCGGGAAGAGATCGAGAAGCGGACGCGGGCCTTCTGGAGAGGTCTCCCAACTGCCAACCTCATCCAACGTTCCTGCGTCGAAATCCGCATGAGGACATGCCCGATCGGCCCGTTTGTAGATTCTAGCCTGGAGAGAATCGCCGATGCCGTCACGGTCGACCTAAGCAACAAATGGGAGAGAACCCCTCGCAGAGAATATGCGCAGAAGTCTTGACACGACCTCAGTCGGTCACCACGACGAGACCGTTCGTCGTGTCGGTCACCGTGATGTCGGCGCTCCCGGACGGCGTCGAGAAGAAGACCTCATCGAGCGTGAGACGCACGGTGTCCGGAAGGACCGGATGCCCGCGGCTCACGCCGACGAGAAGGAAGAAGAGAAGATCGTTCCCCGCGGGGATCGGACGAATCGAGCCGCCGAGCGAGTCCCCATCGAGCGGGCCGAGATCGACGGTGAGAACCCGAAGCGTCGAGTCGGTCGGCTGCGCGTAGCGCGTGCCGATGAGCGTATCCCCCGTTGCGCCCGCGTAAAGACGGCTCGACGGATCGACCTCGATCCCGTACACGGTGTCGAGCGCGCTCTTGTCGAATCGAACTTGGAACTGAAGCCCGCCGATCGGACTTCCGTTCCGAAGAACGATCGGGATGCCGTGCCGCGCCCCGGGAGAGGCGGTGCTTCGGGCGATCGAGAGGCCGTACTCGCCGCTCGCCGGACGCTTCGCGTCCGCCATCACCATCTGAATGCTCTTCCGGTCGCCCGGACGGAGCGCGATCGTCCTTTGTCCCGCGATCGCTTCACGTGTCGAGTTTTCACCGAACGAGAAGCGGACCACCACGCGGAACACCCTCTCCTCGAGAAGCTCGACCTCGAGGCGCGAAAGCAGATGGCGGCCGGTCGCGTCCTCGCGCTCCGTGTAGGCGGTCGCCTCGGCGGCGACGGGGAAGCTCTCCGGCGCGTCGGTGTGGGGGAACCCGGTGACGTCGTGGAGAACGACGCGAAGCGTGTCCGGGACGTCGGTCTTTCCGAGGGACCCGTCCCGGACCGCCGTGATGTGGACCGCGAGGCTCGCGCCTCCCGCGCCGGGACCGAGCGGATCCGCGTCGAGACAGCCGAGAAGGCGGACGAGAAAGAGAACGGCGAGCGCGACAGGAAGCGCGCTCGCGAGGCTCGGCATGCGCGGGGCGTTCATCGCGTCTCCTCCCGGCGGGCTCTCCCCCGCCCGCCTGATCCTACCACCCCCGGGGGGAAACGGGGACGGGGAAACGCGAGGACGATCCGACCCCGGGATCCGCGACGCATCCGCCCGGGAATCGCCGGATGGACCGGGCTCGGGTGGCCTCACATCAAGAGCACGACCTTTCGCGTGATCTCCCGCTCGCCCGCGCGGAGGCGCACGAAGTAGACGCCGGACGGGAGCGCGCGTCCCGCATCGTCGCGTCCGTCCCAGACAACGCTCCCTTGGACCAGTCCCCCCTTTCCCACCAGCGTTCGCACGAGCGCACCGGAGACGTCGTGGATGAGGATCCGCGCTCCTTCACCGGGTGGAACGCGATACGAGATCTCGCCCCGCGGATTGAAAGGATTGGGCGACGCGGTGAGACTCCATGCTGTGCTGCGCGGAACGTCCGCCTCGTGTTCCGACGCCATCACGTCCGTCGAGACCACGGGGCATCCCAGGACGAGAAACTCGTCATAGTGCGCGTTCATGTAGTCCCCGGCGCTCAGCGGGTCCTCGAAGCTGAGCGCAGGCACAGGCACCAGCCCTGCGTCATAGACGGCGGTCCCAACGTAGTTCCCAGAGACAATGACTGTGTACGCGTGCGAAGCGGGATCGACTTCGACAGTTACCAACCCCCACGTGCCCGGGAAGAGATAGTTCACGAAAGGCACACCGAAGAAGCGGAGATCGTCCCAGTCATACGCGAACTGCATGGGTTCGCCAGGATTGAAGACGAAGAGCCCGACGTGCCCGCACCGCAGGAGCCAGGCTTCGTTGAAGGAACCGTACCGGAACCAGAACTGGATCGCATACGTTTGCTCGAGATCCAGGAAGGGCATCGGCTCCGCGAAGAGGGGGCGCGAGGTCGCGGTCGCGCCGTGTCCCGCAGTCTGGGATCCTATGATGCGAAGGCTCCAGGAACCGCCGTGCGCCTGGGTTCCGTCGAGACCGATGCTCGCGCTGCCGGACTGCGTTCTCGTCCAATCGGAGATGTCGGCATCCTCAAAATCGTCGTTCCAGTCCCAGTACGGCAGGATGCTGATC
>VGIW01000088.1 GCA_016867715.1 Candidatus Eisenbacteria bacterium
GTCAGCTCCGGATGGAACGCGGCGGCGAGGATGTTCCGCTGGCGGACGAGGACCGGCTCGCCGCGCAGGGTTCCGAGCACCTCAACGTTCTTTCCGACATCAAGGATTCGAGGGGCGCGGATGAAGACCATCGGGAACGGTCGGCCGAGCACCTCTCCCTCCGCCTCGAACGAATCGACCTGCCGGCCGTAGGCGTTTCTTTCCACGGCGACATCGAGAAGCCCGAGGCTCCTCTGCGCCGGGTTCGTCACCTCGCGCGCGAGAAGAATGAGCCCCATGCAGGTCGCGAGGATCGGCTTCCCCTCGGAGGCGAAGAGGGGAATCGTCTTGTCGAAGCCGTACTCCTCAATGAGACGGAGGAGCGTGGTCGACTCGCCGCCGGGGAGGACGAGCCCCTCCGCCCCGTTCAGCTCGCGGGGGAGCCTCACCTCGCGGATCTCCGCGCCGAGCCGGGCGAGAACCTCGCCGTGCGCGTGAAACGCGCCCTGAAGGGCGAGAAGCCCGATCGCCGGCTTTCCATTCTCTTTCATCGCGCTCTTCTTCCGCGTCGCGCGCGCTCACCAGCCGCGAGTCTGGAGAAGCTCCTTCTCGTCCATCTTCGATACATCGAGACCGCGCATCGGCTCCCCGAGCCCCTCCGACACCTCGGCGAGGATCTTCGGATCGAGGTAGTGGGTCGTCGCGCGCACGATCGCCTGCGCACGCTTCGCCGGATCCTCCGACTTGAAGATCCCGGAGCCGACGAAGACCGCTTCGGCGCCGAGCTGCATGACGAGCGACGCATCGGCGGGGGTCGCGATCCCGCCCGCGGAGAAGTTCGGAACCGGAAGCTTCCCCTCGCGCGCGACGAGACGAACGATCTCATACGGCGCGCCGAGCTCCTTCGCCTCCGCCATCCACTCGTCTTCGCGGAGCGTCGCGAGCCGGCGGATCCCGCCGACCACCGCGCGGATGTGCCGCACCGCCTCGACGATGTCGCCAGAGCCTGCTTCCCCCTTCGTCCGGATCATCGCCGCCCCCTCCGCGATCCTCCGGAGCGCCTCGCCGAGGTTCCTGCAGCCGCACACGAACGGCACCTTGAAGGCGTGCTTGTCGATGTGGTGCGCCTCGTCGGCGGGCGTGAGCACCTCGCTCTCGTCGATGAAATCGACGCCGAGCTCTTGAAGAATCTGCGCCTCCGCGAAATGCCCGATCCGGCACTTCGCCATCACCGGGATCGAGACGGCCTTCTGGATCTCGCGGATCCTCTTCGGGTCCGCCATGCGCGCGACCCCGCCTTCCTTGCGGATGTCCGCGGGGACGCGCTCGAGAGCCATCACGGCGACGGCCCCCGCCTCTTCGGCGATCTTCGCCTGCTCGGCGTTCGTCACGTCCATGATGACGCCGCCCTTCAGCATCTCGGCGAAACCCGTCTTCAGCCTCAAGGTTCCCTTTTCTTCGTTCATGACCGTTCCTCCGAAAACATTTTCATCCATCAAAGAAAAACTGACGGCGCGTCGTCCGGCGCGCTCCGCCGTTTTCGGCATTTCTCCCCGAGAAGGGCTCCCAGCCCGCGGATCCCCTCCGCGATCCGTTCCTCCTTTTCCAGCGTGAAGGAGAGGCGAAACGCGTTTCCGCCGCCGCCGTCGATGTGGAAGAGCGGGCCCGGCGTGAAGTTGACCCCGAGGCGGCGCGCCTCGAGAAGCACTTCCACCGAGTCGACATGCGACGGGAGCGTCACCCAGAGGGACATCCCTCCTTCCGGCTCGGTCCACTTGACATCCGGAGGGAAGTGCTCGGCCATCGACTCGACGAGGACGCGAAGTCTCTTTCGGTTGGCTGCGCGCACCCGTTCGAGATGCCCGTCGAGAAGTCCCTTCTCGCAGAAGCGGTGAATCGCCGCCTGCGCGAGAAGCCCCGCGGCGAGGTCGGTCGAGCGGCGGATGCGGCCGATCGCCTCGTGCAGCGGAGCCGGCGCGACGAGCCAGCCGAGCCGGAGGCCGGGGAAGAGGATCTTCGAAAACGTGCCGAGGAGAAGGACGTCCTCTCCCCCGGGGAGACCGCGGAGCGCGATCTCTTCTTTCCCGCGGTAGCGGAGATCCGCGTCGAACGTGTCCTCCAGGATCGCGACGGAGCGGCGCCTCGCGAGATCGAGAACCGTCTCTCTTCGCGCGCGGCTCATGCTCACGCCGGTCGGATTCTGAAAGGTCGGCATGCAGTAGAGGAGCTTCACCGGTCGGCGAGCGAACGTCTCTTCGAGGGCGCTCGGGAGAATCCCCTCTCCGTCCATCAGGACCCCGGCGAGCTCCGCGCCGTAGAGGCGAAACGCGCCGATCGCGTTGTAATAGGTGGGCGATTCGACGGCGACCGCGTCCCCCTCGTCGACGAGGAGCTTCCCGACGAGATCGAGACCGGGCTGCGCTCCGTTCAGGATAAACACGTCGTTCGCGTCGACGGCGGTTCCTTGATGGGTCAATCGTTCGGCGAGCCACCTCCGTAGAGGGAGATAGCCCTCGCGCGAACCGTAGTCGAGAACGGGGGCGCCCATCTCGCGGACGACCTCCTCCAAGACCTCGCGAAACTCCTCGACGGGGAAGAGGTCCCGGTCCGCCACCGCGCCGGTCAGCTCGATCCGGCCGATCCCGTCCCCGATCGCAAGCCTCTCGAGCACCTCCCCCCTCCCCGCGCTTCGTCGAGAGACCGCCCGGGCCCATTTCATCGGTCCTCCCCGGCTCGCGGGGGCCTCCGCAAGACCGCCGGGATGTCGAATCCGGATGAAGGTCCCCCGCCCAACCACCGATTGTACCAGGCCAATCCTTTCCATCTCGCGGTAGGCCAAGGAGACCGTGTTTCGATTGAGACCGAGACCCTCCGCAAGCGTCCTCATGGGCGGGAGGCGATCGCCGTCCTTTAATACGTTGCTTTCAAGAAGGTTACGGATTTCTCCGGCGATCTGTTGGTAGATCGGGATCTTGCTCTCCCGGTCGATCCGAATCCGAAGCCTTGCGGTCTGAGGTCTTCCTCGTCTCATAGCGAAACCAGGATAGCAGGTTTCCCTAGTATTGTCACGTATTTTGTCCTGGTACTTTTCGAAGCCAAATCTCCGCGAATCGCGCCGGTCCCGAACAAGACGAGTCGACCGGCCGATCCAGAGGGGGAGAGGCGGCGGCGAAACGTGGGGCGGAGCCTCCGCGCAGGTGCGCCGCGCCGTGGTAGCGTAGGGGAGGAATCGGACCCGGGCCACGGGAAAGGTTTAAGGAAAAATGATCCTTCGCTTCGCGAGAAGAGCTTCCGGGGTTCTCACGGCGACGTTGCTCGCCGCGGTGATCGCGTCGCTCCTTCCCTTGGAGGTTTGGGCGCTCGAGATCCTCGCGAGCTTCCGGGTTCCTCTCATCACGCTTTGCTTCGGATCCGGTCTCTTCGCGCTCTTTGTCCGGCTCCGGGCGTGGGCCGTTTTCGGTTTCGCGCTCGCATCGATCCAGATTCTTCTATCCATCCCCCTCTTCGTCGCGGCGGGGTCGAACGGGGACGCCTCGGACGCGCGCGTGCGTCTTCGCGTGCTCACGATGAACGTCGAGTGGTGCAACCGCGAAGGAGACGCGGTTCTTTCGCTCATCCGCTCGCTCGAGCCGGACATCGTCGCCTTGCAGGAGATCGATTACTGGTGGCGCCGCGAGCTCGAAACTCTGCGGGACGAGTTCCACTTCCAGACGTTCGACCGGCTCTCCGCGCGTCCCGGCGTGGGGGTGCTCGCCCGGCAGGCACCGGTCGCCGAGGAATGGCACGATCTCCACGGGCGCGCCTTCGTAGCCCTTCGGTTCGGCGAGAGTGAGAACTCCATCGGCTTTGCGAACGCCCACGCTTTCCCGCCCAAGTCTCCCCGCTTGTATCGGCTCCGCAACCATCAGATCGACCGGCTCGCCGAGCGCCTCGCCGCGTTTGAAACTCCGCTCGTGCTCGCCGGCGACCTAAACGCAACCCCTTGGTCTCCGGTGCTCGGCGCGTTCGAGCGAAGAACGGGTCTCGCGAGCGCGCGCGCGGGAAGAGGAACGCTTCCCACCTGGCCCGCGTGGAGCCGTCTCTTCTCCTTCCCGATCGACCACATCCATCACTCGGACGCGTTTCTCGTCGAAGAGCTTCGCCGCGTCCCGATCCCTGGGTCGGATCATTTTGGTCTCTTTGCCGTTCTCTCCCTCTCGGAGACTCGCGGTTGACGCGAGACGGTCGGGCTTCTACCATCGCCGAACGATGAGAGCGAAAAGCGGAACCGCCGGAACGACCTTCGCGCAGAAGCTTCTTCTCATCCTCTTCGGCGTCGGAATCGTGTTCCTCGCGGAGGGTGTTCTTCGTCTCGCGGGAGTCGGCGGCCGGAACAGTCTCTACGTGAGGGACACGGACTCGCGGGGCCGAAGAGTCTTTGTGGCCAACGAAAGCCTGAACCGCCGCCTCTTCTTCCCCGTCACAGGAGAGCGGAGCAACTTTCCGAGACCTCAGCTTCCGTACGCGGTCTTTCCGGTCGAGAAGGACGCGCGCGCGTTCCGGGTCTTCGTCGTCGGCGCTTCGTCCGTGGCGGCCATGCCGTACGCTCCGAACGCCTCCTTCGCCGCGTTCCTGCGCGAAGCTCTGGCCGAGGCGATGCCCGATCGCCGTGTCGAGGGGATCAACACGTCGATGACGGCGGTGAGCAGCTACCAGATCGCGGACTGGGTCGACGAGATCCTCGACCGCTACGACCCCGACCTCGTCGTGGTCTACACCGGGCACAACGAGTTCTACGGGGTCCTCGGCGCCGGCTCCTCGATGTCGGTCGGCTCGAACCGGTCCGTCGCGCGCCTCTTTCTTCACGTACAAAAGACATCTCTTTACTCGCTTGTCGCCGGGTTTATCGAGAAAGCGCGCCGCCCGCCCGATGAGGCCCGCATGGCGCAACCGTTCGAGTCGCTGACGCGGGACCGGGCGATTCGATTGGAGAGCGAGCTGCACCGTTCGGTCGAGAGGAACTTCCGCCGGAACCTGGAGGAGATGGCGCAGCGCGCCGAAAGAGCGGGCGTCCCGATCGTCTTCTGTGCGCCCGCCTCGAACCGAGCGTCCTGCGCCCCGTTGGGACCTGTCCCCCGCGAGGATCTCTCCACAGAAGAGGAATCGATGTGGAGTCGGCTCGTACAGACCGGAGACTCCTACTCCCGTCTCGGAGAGCACGAGAAGGCGCTCCGCGAGTACCTAGCGGCGCTCGCGATCGACAGCACGCACGCCGCGCTTCTCTACCGGCTCGGCCTTCTCCATCGCGACATGGAAAGCGCTGCGGAGGCGCGGAATTTCCTCGACCGCGCGCTTCTTCGCGACGGGGTCCGTCTTCGGGCATCGGACCGGATCGTCGATGTCGTCCGATCAACCGCGCGCGCTCATGAGTCGAAGGGTATTGTTCACCTCGCCGACATCGTCCGCCGCTTCGCGGACGAATCGCCCAAAGGCCTCACCGGATCGAACCTGATCCTCGAGCACGTCCATCTGAACGGACGCGGCCACCATCTTGCCGCCGAGGAGATTCTGGAAACCCTCCTCCGCGCGCGCGTCTTCCCAAATCTCAACCCGGAGAGGCGGCTCCCGTTCGAGGAGGCCTGCCGGCGCGTCGCCTTCTCGGCAATCGACGAGGCTTACGCCGCCTCGTTCATGATGTTTATGTTGGACCGCTGGCCGTTCAAGGACACCTATCGAAACGAGGAACAGATTCGCTTCATGCGCGAACGATTCCGGGAGGAGAGGGCGAAGCTCGACCCCGTCGCAAGAGAAGTCCTCGATACTCATCCCCCCGGCTCCACGGCGCTCCACCTCCGTCACAGACTCGGCGCCGCCTATCTCGAGGCCGGCGAGTACGAGAAGGCGGCCGGTCAGTTCGGTCTTCTCGCCGAGATGCTTCCGTTTCTTGTCGATGTCCAGAAGCTCCTCGCGCGCGCACAGATCGGCGCGGGACGTTTCGAGGATGCAGAGAGAGCGGCGCGCGAGGCGGTTCACTTGAGCCCGAACGATCCCGAGGGGTCGGCGCTTCTCGCCTCCGCGCTCGCTGGGCAGGGACGGCGCGAGGAGGCGAAGGACGCGCTCGAGAGCGCGCGCCGGAACGGGCTCGGCGAAATCGAGGATCCGCTGCTCGCCCCCTTGCTTAATTTTTAGTTTATCAATTACTCAATTATTCGTCCGCAAACCGACCTTAATCGCCTTCGTCGCCGCCCCGGTCAGGGCGTACAATCCGAGATCCTCCTGCGCGACCCACCGCAGTTCGGCCTCATCCTTCACCGCCCGCACCGGGTGGGAGGCGCGGAAGACGTCGATCAAGTAGCGGAAGTGAAGCACCGAATGGCGCACAGTCCCTACTCTCTCAGCGCGCGCGCCGGGAGGCGCCGATTCGGGAAGATCCCAAAGCCCTTCCATGCGGACCCCCTCGGGCCTCTTCACGAGGAGAACCCTCCCTTCGTGATCCAGGAGCACGTAGCGGCTTCCGGCGACGGTCTCTGCCGACCGTTTGGGAGAAGGGGTCGGGAAGCGATCGACCCGCCCCAGGCGCCGCGCCTCGCATCGAGCGCGAAGCGGACAGACCGGGCAGTTCGGGTCGCGGGGCGCGCAGACGAGAGCGCCGAGCTCCATCAGCGCTTGGTTGAAATCGCCCGGGGCTCTTTTCGGAACGAGCGCTTCTGCGAGCGTCCAGAAAACCGTCCGGTCGGCCGACCGGCGCCACGATCCTTCAAGAGCGAAGAAACGGGAAAGAACCCGGAAGACGTTTCCGTCCAAGACCGCCGCCGGGCGTCCGAAGGCGATCGAGAGGATCGCCCCGGCCGTGTAGCGCCCGATTCCGGGAAGATCCGCGAGGGCTGCAGGCGCGTCGGGAAGCGCACCTCCGTAATCCCTCGCGACCTTCTCGGCCGCTCGCTTGAGGAGACGGGCTCGCCGGTAGTAGCCGAGTCCCGCCCAGCAAGCAAGCCTCCGTAATCCCTCGCGACCTTCTCGGCCGCTCGCTTGAGGAGACGGGCTCGCCGGTAGTAGCCGAGTCCCGCCCAGCAAGCAAGGACTTCATCGACGGATGCCGACGCAAGAGAGACGGCGTCGGGGAAACGCGCCGTGAACTTCTCGTAGTAGGGGACCACCACGGAGACGCGCGTCTGCTGGAGCATCGTCTCCGAAATCCAGATGCGGTACGGATCGGTCGTCTTTCTCCACGGGAGATCGCGCCGGTTCTTCCGGTACCAGCGAAGAAGATCCGCGCGCAGCAACCGGACCTTTGCCGCGCCGACGACCCGGCCGCGTATTTGGCTACTCGCCCGCACGATGCGTCCGTTGGAGACTCGCCCCTCTCCGCCGGTTCTCTTCTCCCAGCGAGACACGACCGCGCGTGAAACGCGATCTCCGGCGGCGAGGGAAGATAGGACTCGATTTGATTCAGATGTGAATCAGGTTCTCCGATCCCCAAACCGAGAGGCGGCGAATCTGGGCGAAGGGGATGTACTGCGTGACAGGAGCCATCTCCCCCTTCTTCTTCGCCTCGTAGCTGACCTCGACGAAGTCGTCGCCCACCTGAACGAGCTTGGCGGGAAAGGTCTCCAGATCGATTGCGTTGGTGATGGCGCCCCTGCGAAAACTCTGCGGGTTGACGATGGTCACCTCGCCACCCTTCCACGAGTTCAGGATCGCCACGAAGTTGTGGTGCGGCATGATCTCTCCTCCTTGCTCCTCGGGGGACCGCGCGGCGGGAAGCCGCTCGGAACGCGCCCCGTTCTTCGGTTCTGCAGAGTCCGAATCTTACCACATCCGACCCGGACGGATAATCATAATCCGACAGAAACTCGACCGGTGTCTTCCCGGCCGGGCCCCTGGCGAGGGGGTGCCGGCTCAGACATCTCGAGCGCGCCCGGGAAGGGCGTTCGCAGGGTTTCTCGATGAGACAGACTCGGCCTTGGACGGGCGAAACAGGCCGCTACGCGCCTCCTTCCCTCGACCGAGCACGGAGCGCGCGGCGGAAAGAGCGAACCGCGTCTTGGCCGAGCTCCCGCTCCACGATCTCGACGAAAGCAGCGGGAGGAGGATCCACGACGTCGATCCGCTCGCTCCCCCGGGGCGAGAGAAACCGAAGCCTGAGCGCATGGAGCATGAGCCGCCCGCCACGAGTCCCGCGCTTCGAGTAGAGCGGATCATTCCGCACCGGATGTCCCGCGGATGCCAGATGGACGCGGATCTGGTGCCTCCTCCCCTCGCGAAGATGAACGAGAAGAAGCGACGAGCGGGGAGAGACGAAGAGAGAGCGGCACCGGGTCTCCGCCGATCGTCCCTCTTTCGAGACCGCCATCTTCTTTCGGCTCTTCGGGTGATGCGCGATCGGCATGAGCATCGTGAAAGACGCGCGCGCCTCTCCTTCGACGAGAGCGAGATAAGCCTTCTCGACGCGCCTCCAACGCCACTGTTCGCGAAGAGCTTCGTACGCATCCCTCGTTCGCGCCGCCGCGAGAAGACCGGACGTTTCCGTGTCGAGCCGATGGAGAAGCCCGGCTTCGAACGGCGGTCCCACACGGAGCAGCTCCGGATAGCGCGCCACGAGTCGGCAGGCGAGCGCGCGCGTGTCCGATTCCCCCTTTGGAAGAGTCGGAAGGCCGGCCTCCTTGGAGACGACGACGAGATCGGGAGTCTCGAGGAGAACGACGAGAGGGCCTGACGGATCCGGCGCGATCGGCGTCTCATCGACAAGACAAAGCGCGCGTAGATCGATCCGATCCCCTGCTCTTAGCAGATCTCCCTTGCGGATCGGACGGCCGTTTCGGATCACATGCCCCTTCCCGATCTCGCGGCGAAGATGCGCGCGCGAGCATCCGGGAAGGCGGTCGCGAAGAAAGACGTCGACGCGGACCCCCTCGTCCGTCTCGGCCGCTACGAGCTCGATCGGTATCGGATCCACGCGCCGCCTCCTCCGTATGCGCCTTCTCCACGGAGAGTATACGCCTCGGCGGCAACACCGAGTCGAGCGTTGCGGGGATGCGCGCGCGGTGCTACCCTCTTCTACCCGTGAACGACTTGCGGCTACCCGTGAACGACTTGCGGATCTCCTGCGAAACGCTGCCGAGCGAGGAGGGAGGCCTCGACGCCCGGTTTCGAGTCCTTCGCGAGCTTCTCGCGCGCTCCGGCCGTTTCGCGAGGCGCGAGGACTTGCAGGGGCTGAGCGGCGTTCTCTTTCGCACCTACTGGCATCTCCGGCGCGACGATTCCTCTCCCCGTCGATGGAGCTCCAGCTCCGGAGACGCGTGCTCCGGGAATCCGCTCGCGCGAGCGGCCGAGGCGTTCGGCTGCCGGCTCGCGGAAGACGCCGTGGACGGATCTCCGCGGCCGGGCGAAGTTCTCGTCGAGACCGCGGACGCGACGACGATCGAGAAGCGCATCGCCTTTCTCCGACAATCGATTGGTTTTGGTGTTGAGTATTACAACGAGAAGGAGCTCCGCAAAGAAGGGATTTTCGCGGCCGGCATCGCGGCGTACGAAGCTCTTCTCGAGGATCTCGCCGAGCCTCCCTCGATCTTTCTTCCGGAATCCGGGGAGGAAGCCGCCCTCCTCGTGCCGGAGCTCGCTTCGGTCTCAGCAGGCGCGAAGCTTCTCGCTCCCTTCTCTCTCGCTATTGCGCTCCGCCGCACGCTCTGCGCGTTCGGGTCGGCGCGAGCGCGCCTCGTCGGTTATCTCGATCGAGCTGCGAACTTCATCGACTCGTCCGCGGCTATCCCCTTCTTCGCGAGGGAGAGCGCGTCCCTTCTATGCGCGGCGGAGCGGATCGCGGATCCCTTTTCCGCAAGGCACGGTCCCGTCCCCGAGGCGGACGCCGCTCTCGGCGCGCTTCTCGGCCGCAAGGTCCTCCGCGCCGTGCGGCGGGATGTGGCCGTCGCCGCGAGAGCGCATCGAAAAGGGATCGACCGTCTCTTCATTGGGGACATGTAGCGATCTCTCGGAAATCAGTACGTGTCCACGCGAGTGCGCTCTGCTACGATGGCCCGCATGAGGATCGCTATTCTGGGGCTCTTCCCGGCCGACCCGGGGAGCATCGTCGGAGGCGTCGAGGCGACGACCCTTCGGCTCTCCGAGGGGCTCTCCCGAGTGCCCGGGACCGATGTACACATCGTCGTCTCCGCTCCCGGCCGTCCCGTCGAGACCGCTTCCCTCGCGCCGAACCGGACGGTTCACTCCGTCGGCACGTTCGATCATTTCGGGAACGTCCTTTTCGCGTTTCCCGACCGGCGTCGCATGGTGCGCGCGCTCCGCCGGATCGAGCCGGACATCGTTCACGCGCACAGCGCCGATCGCCACGCTCTCGCCGCTTTCGACAGCGGGTTCCCCGCGGTCATGAGCATCCACGGGGTCATCGAGGAAGAGACGCGCCTCGAAAGAAGGTCGGTCGAGCGCATCCGCGGGCTCTTCCGCAACCGGATGGTCGGGAGCGCGCTCCGCCGGGCGCGAAACGTGATCTACGTGAGCCCCTACCTGAAGGACCTCTACGAGGCCAAGCTCGCGCACGCTCGGCGCTGGGTCGTCGAGAATCCGGTGGCGCCCGTCTTCTTCGAGACGAAAGGCGAGGAGGAACCCGGCCGCGTTCTCTTCGCGGGGCTCATCATCCTTCGAAAGGGACTTCGCAATCTGCTCGAAGCCGCGGCGATCGCGAGACACGAGGTGCCGGAGCTCCGGCTCGTGCTCGCCGGAGCACCGACCGATACTGCTTATATGAAGGAACTGCGCGAGAGGAGCGATGCGCTCCGGATCAGCGACCGCGTCTTCTTTCTCGGAGGCCTCTCGCCGGAGAAGCTCGCCGAAGAGTATGCGCGGGCCGCTCTCGTCGTGCTCGTTTCGCGGCAAGATACATCGCCGGTCTGCGTCCAGGAGGCGATGGCCGCGGGAAAGCCTGTGATCGGGTCCGACGTCGGAGGGATTCCATATCTTGTGCGCGAAGGAGAGACCGGCTTCCTCGTCCCCTACGGAGAGCCGGAGCTTCTCGCGAGGCGCATCACCGAGCTCGTTCGGGACACGGGACTTCGCCGCCGCATGGGAAGCGAGGCGCGCAAGGAAGCGGAGCGGCGGTTTTCGGTGATGGGCGCCGCCCGAGCCACTCTCGATGCGTATCACGAGATTCTCTCCGCGCCGCGCGCCTCACGCTGACTCCGGTCTCCGCGATCAATCGTCCACCGAAGGTTCTCGACGCTCCGTCTTCACGCGGGAGCGTCTTCTCTTCTTCTCGAGACGCTCGGCTTGCGAGGCGGGCGGCGGCTTCGTCGCCACGCGCTTCTTCCTCCGCTTCCTCCGGGCGGCGAGCCGTTCGAGAAGCCTCTCCCACGCGACCTTCCGGTTTCGGGCCCGGGAGCGGCTTTCGACGGCGGTAACGACGATTCCTGTCGGCACATGCCGAAGCCGGACGCCGGTCTCGCTCTTGTTCCTGTGCTGGCCTCCGGGACCGCGGACGCGGAGAAACTCCTCCGTCGTCTCGCGACGGACCTTGTCCGGATCTATCGTCGGCATGCCGTCACCCTCTCGATGAGCCGTCTCGCCCTGCGGCGCCCGGTCAGCGGCCCGCGCCTCTCGCTCGCTCGGCGAGAGTGATCTCGTCGCGATAGAGCGCGTGATGTCCGGCGACCCTGTATGCGCGGGCGAGGTTCTCGTGAGCCTCGGGTTCCCCGCGGATGTCGAAGACGAGGATCGAGTGTCCGATCGTCGCGATTCTCGGATACCGCTCGAGCCACGCGTAGAGATCCGGATCGGGGAGCCAAACTCCCTGCATCAGCATGCGGCTCACCGCGACGATCTCCGGATCGGGATGATACAGAAGACTCTCCTCGTACACGCGCGGAGGCGGAGAGTAGATCCATCCCGGAAGAAACCTGTAGCGAATCCCGTAGCGCTCCGGATCGTCGTTGCCGAAATAGGCGAGGTAGGCGCCTTGGTAGCCCTTCCGCTCCAAGAAATCCTTGAGCCCAGGAAGGTCCTGGCCCCAATCGATGTTCGAGTCGGCAAGGATGCGAGCGCCACCCTCGGGGCCCCCGGCCGCTTCATTGAAATACGAAAGAAAATGCGGATAGGCGGCGGCGGTTCCGGCGACGAGCCAGATCGCGAGCGCGAAGACTCCCCGCCTCGACCACTTTCCCCGTGCGGAGGCCGCCGCGTGCCCGCCGAGCGCGGCGAAGAACGGCCAGACCGGCAGAATATAGCGAACCCCGATGTTGATGCGGCTCGCGAACACGAAGAAGAGGAAGAAGAGCACGGGAGGGAGAAGGAGCCAAGCGGCGTCCCCCCTCCGGCGTCCGCGGAGGAGAAGACCGGCACCGATCGCGGAGAGAACGAGAAAGGGAACCGGGGTTTTGACGAGCCAGGCAACCGGATAGTACGCGCGCCATCCGCGATCCGAGATCTCGCCGAGAAAGAAGGCGTGATGCCCCGTGTTCGCCCTTCGCTGAAACTCGATCCCCTCTTCGTACGGACGCGGGAGGAGACGCTTTCCGAGGAAAGGCTCGTCCCCCCGAACGGCGAGAGGAAGATACGCCGCATAGAGAACGAGAAGCGCCGTGAAGAGAGCGAGTACCATCCGGATGAAGAAGCGCGGCGGCGCGCGGTCCGCGAGCGCGGCGATCGGAACGATCGCAATGAGAAGAAGCGCGTTGTATTTGGAAAGAAACGCGAGGCCGAGTACGGCTCCCGCGATCGCCGTGTTCCGTGCGCTCCCTTCCTCCCGAAGCCGCCGCATGCGAAGAACCGCGAGAAAGAAGAGCGCTGTAAGAGGAAGGTCCGGGGTCGCGAGCGAAGCATGCGCGAGGAGGTTCGGCTCGAACGCGGCGAGAAGCAGCGCGAAAGAACCCGCTCGTTCTCCGAAAGCGCGGCGCGCTTCCGCGAAGACGAGCGCGAAGAGAAGGAGCGCGAGCGCGATCCCCGGGATTCGAGAGAGGAGGAGCGCGCGGTTCCCCGGAAGCGCGCGGCAAAGGGCTCGCCCGCGCTCGTCCTGATGCGGCGACTGCCAGACCGATTCGGGGATCTCGACGCCCAAGAAGAGAATCGAACTGAGATAGAACGGAAGAGGAGGATGAAGGAGCGCTCCCTTCAAGCTCCAGTCGCCCGTCTCCGCGAGATGCTTCCCCACGCCGATGTAGTGCGCCTCGTCGACCGTGAGCGACTGGCGGCTCGCGGCGCCGGCGAGAAAGATCGCGCTCGCCAGAAGGACCGCGGCGATGAAGAGGGCGCGTCGGCGTTCCATGCGCTCGTTCTATCGCGGAGCCCGGCCGCTGTCAATTGCCAGCGATACCTGATACCATGTTGTCGTTCTTGCGTGCCGCGCGAACGATGGGACCCGCCGTTCGATGACTGCGCCACGGCGGGTGACCGCGGCAGGAAAACGCGGATCCGATCCAGCGAAGACGGGAAGCTCCGGAGCCGAGGGTGAGGCTCGCTTGCTCAAACATGCCGCGCGCGGCGCGCGGCAACTCGCCGCTCTGCCTCACCCCCGTCTC
>VGIW01000089.1 GCA_016867715.1 Candidatus Eisenbacteria bacterium
GTTGACCACCCAGACCCGTCCGGTCGCAGGCTTCTCGGCGACATACGGACAGCAAGGGAGGGAATCACATTCGGTGAGCGAGGAGCCGGGTTCGCCTTCACCCTGGTCGCCGTCGTCGTCTCCTCCCCCTCCGTCCTGCTCACCCGCCACGCAGACGACCGCTCCCTCGAATGCGGCGAACGTACCCTCCGTGAACTCCGTGTTCTGCCAGCCGCACATCGTGGAGTCCCAGGCGAAGGTCGCCGAGGCACCTCCCTCGATCGCGATGAACCGGAGACGGGCCACCTCCGCCGGCAGATGCAACGGCGTGCTGAACGAGAAGTCGTACGGCTGGAGAAGAAGGAACCCCTGGTCATCCTCGAGGACCGAGAACCTCGTCCACTCATCTGGGAGGACGAAGACCGCGCTCGCCGAGTCCTCGACCCACACCAAGATCCCGCTCGTGTCCCCGATCGTGATCCCGAAACCGAACAGAGAATCGCTGCTTCCCGTGATCCACACGCGGACGAGGATCGTATCCCCCGGTTGTGCTTCCAGGCTGTCCGGTCCGTTCGTCGCGTTCGAGTCAAGGTCAGTTATGATCGACGGATCGGCGAAGGCGCCGCTGAATCCGAAGAGGACAACCACGCAGGGCAGGATGGGGAAGAGCGCGCGCATCGGGAGCCTCCTTCCGGCCGGAGACCGGAATCCGAGACGATGGCCGCCAACCGGCGCTTGTATCCCGTGCGAGGGTTCGTGATCGGCGGATCTTTGGGCGACCTGATCTCAGGTTAGATGCGAATCTTCAGGTTGTCAAGCTCGAGACCGCGCGCTCGCCGCACCCGTTCCGTCGCCGGCGTTCCCGAGCGAATGTGCTCGTCCGGCGGAGTCCGCGCTCTTCCTCCGACGAGGCCTCGGTCGACTCGATGATCGATTCCCGGGGATTCGCGTCGCCTCCGACGGCCCGGTTGTCAGCGGGACCGCGGAGAGGTCGCGTGGCGCACGACGTGGAGCGCCGTGAGAAAGAGAATGCGGAGGTCGAAGAGAAGCGACCAGTTCTCGACGTAGTAGACGTCGTAGCGCGTCCTCTCCTCGATCGGCGTGTTGCCGCGAAGCCCGTTCACCTGCGCCCAGCCGGTCATCCCCGACTTCACCCGGTGCCGGTCGAAATAGCGCGGCACGTCCTTCTCGAACGCGCGCACGAAATGCGGGCGCTCCGGGCGCGGTCCGACGAGCGACATGTCGCCGCGGAGCACGTTCCAGAGCTGCGGCAGCTCGTCGAGGCTCGTCCGCCGGAGAAACACGCCGACGCGGGTTGCCCGCGCGTCCCCGGGCGTCGCCCAAACCGGCCCGGTTTCCTCCTCGGCGTTCGCGACCATCGTGCGGAGCTTCGCGATGCGAAAGACCCGTCCATCCCTTCCGATCCTCCGCTGACGGTAGAAGACCGGGCCCGGGGAATCGATCGTGATCGCGAGCGCGAGGACGAGAAGAACCGGAAGGAAGAGAAGAAGGAGCGCGATCGAGAGAACGATATCGAACGCGCGCTTCACGAATCGATTCCACGATTGGAGGGGAAAGTCCTTCATCCCGAGGAGCGGGATCCCGTCGATCTCGGAGAGCCGCATCCTCTCGCCGAGGCGCGAGAAGAGATCGGGAACGATCTCGAACTGCAGCGGAAGATTCTCGCACGCCCGCAGGATCTCGACGATCCGCTCGCGCTTCGATTCGGGGAGCGCGATGAAGACGCGCGCGATGCGTCGCGAGCGGCAGATCTCCGCGATCGCGTCGAGCGATCCGAGGTCCGGAATCCCGGCGGGCGGGGGGAGATCCGGGTCGGAGACGGCGCCGGCGAGCCGAAAGGCGCGCTCCGGCCGAGTCTCGATGCTCCGGCGGATCGCAGCGGCGAGGTCGCCCCCGCCGACGAGAAGCACGTTCTCGATCCCGATCCCGCGCGCGCGCGCGAGGCTCCGCGCCTTCCGCATGAGGACGCGCGAGAGAAGGACCGCGAAAAACGCGAGAAGGACGGCGAACGCGAAGAAGAGGCGCGAGTACGAGACCCCCCGGTAGAGGAACGCGGCGGACATGAGGACGAGCGTCCCGAGAACCGCCCCCTTGAAGACGAGCAGCGCTTCCTCTCCCCAGCTGGTGCCGCGCCTCGGATCGTAGAGGCCGAGAAACGCGAAGAGGATCACCCAGCCGAACGCGGTGAAGAGGAACCCGGGGAGATAGCTCGCGAAGGAGGGGATTCCCTTCGGAGCGGCGATCCAACCGGAATCGAAGCGGATCCAGAAGGCGAGCGCGAGCGCGAGCGCGACCGCAAGCCAGTCGGCGACGACCGAAAGAAAGGCGAACGTAAGAGGAGCTTTCTGGTTCATTCTTGTCTAAACGATTTTCGCGCCCGCCCGCCGCATCTCCTCGAGCGCGCGCTCCCCGTCCCCGGGGTTCGCGTCAACCGGCCGCGTTCCTTCACGGATCAAGAAGGTCTCGAAGCCGGCTTCGAGCGCGTCGAAGACCGTGGCCCGCACGCAGTAGTCGAGCGCGAGCCCGCCGACCCAAACCCGCCGCACGCCCGCCTTCCGGAGCCTCGCCGCGAGACCGGTCCCGTCGAAGGCCGAGTAGTTCTCATCCTTCGCGCGCGTTCCTTTGTCGACGAGGATCGCCCCCTCCGGCAGAGCGAGGTCGCTCCGGATCTCCGCCCCCTCCGTCCCCGGGACGCAGTGGGCCGGCCAGATCCCTCCGTTCGCTCGGAAGCTCCGGTGGTCGGGAGGATGCCGATCGCGGGAGGCGACGATCGGAACCCCCGCCGCCTTCGCCTCCTCGATCCACCGGTTCAGGACCGGGATCACCTCGCCGCCGGACGGGACCGGGAGCGCGCCGCCGGGGCAGAAGTCGTTCTGCACGTCGACGAGGAGAAGCGCGTCGCCCGGTTCGGGCCATCCCTTCATCGTTCACACCGCAAGGAGTTGCCGGAGGACCAAGCGGAGGATCCCTCCGTGCCGATACGACTCGAGCTCCATCGGGGTGTCGATCCGCGCGAGAACCTCGAACGACCGCTCCCCCTTCTCTCCGCGGGCGACGACCCGAAGCCGCCCGCCCGGGCGGAGCCCCGGGATGCCGCGCACGGCGTATGTTTCGCGCCCGTCGAGCCCGAGGCTCTCTCTTCCCTCCCCGTCGAGAAACTGAAGGGGGAGGACGCCCATGCCGATCAGGTTGCTCCGATGGATCCGCTCGAACGATTCGGCGAGGACCGCGCGGATGCCGAGCATCGCGGTCCCCTTCGCCGCCCAGTCGCGCGACGATCCGGATCCGTACTCCTTTCCGGCGAGGACGAGAAGAGGAACGTTCGTCTCCCGGTAGCGCAGGGACGCCTCGAAGATCGTGATCGTCTCTCCGCCCGGAGGGAAGGTCGTCCATCCTCCCTCGATCCCCGGCGCGAGCGCGTTGCGAAGCCGCACGTTCCCGAAGGTCCCGCGCATCATCACCTCGTGGTTACCGCGGCGCGCGCCGAACGAGTTGAAGTCCTTCGGATCGACCCCTTGATTGATCAAGTATTTCCCGGCCGGCATGTCGCGCGGGATCGATCCGGCGGGCGAGATGTGGTCGGTGGTGACGGAGTCCCCGAGAACGGCGAGGACGCGCGCCCCCTCGATGTCGGCCGGCGGCTCCGGCTCGGCCGTCATCGCGTCGAAGAAGGGGGGCTTCCGCACGTAGGTCGAAGAGGGATCCCATCGGAAACGGTCCCCTCGCGGAACCGGGATCGCGCGCCATCTCTCGTCTCCGGCGAAGACGTCCGCGTACTCCTTCGAGAACATCTCGGCGCGCACGCACTTCAGGGCGACCGCGCGGATCTCCTCCGGACGCGGCCAGATGTCGCGGAGGAAGACCTCCCCGCCGTCCGTCCCCGTTCCGATCGGTTCCTTGTCGAAGTCGATGTCGATCCGCCCCGCGAGCGCGTAGGCCACGACGAGCGGCGGGCTCGCGAGGAAGTTCGCGCGCGTGTCCGGGTTGATTCGCCCCTCGAAGTTTCGGTTCCCGGAGAGGACCGAGGCGACGACGAGCCGGTTCGCGCGGACCGCCTCGCGGATCGGATCGGGGAGGGGGCCGCTGTTCCCGATGCACGTCATGCAGCCGTAGCCGACGAGATGGAACTTGAGATCCTCGAGCGCGCCGAGGAGGCCGGAATCGGAGAGGTATCGGGTCACCACCTTCGACCCGGGCGCAAGGCTCGTCTTCACCCACGGCTTCACGCGGAGGCCGCGCGCCGCCGCCGTCTTCGCGAGAAGCCCCGCCGCGACGAGCACGGACGGGTTCGATGTGTTCGTGCAGGAGGTGATCGACGCGATCACAACCGAGCCGTGGCCGATCGTAAAGGTTTCGCCATCAAGGGTCACGCGCGCGCGGGTTTGGAGCGTCTCCTCCGAAGGAGCCGCGTCCTTCGACGGCGCCGCGAGCGTCGGGAGCGATTCCCCCCACGCCTCTTTCGCGCGCCGAAGCGGAACCCGGTCGTGCGGCCGTCTCGGGCCGGCCAAGACGGCCTCCACCTCGCCGAGATCGAGCGTGACGACGCCTGTGAAGAGCGGATCGGGAGCATTCGCGTCGCGGAAGAGCCCTTGCTCCCTCGCGTACGCCTCCACGAGCCGCACCCTCTCCTCGCTCCGCCCGGTGAGCCGGAGATAATCGATTGTGACCCCGTCGATCGGGAAAATCGCCGCCGTCGATCCGTACTCGGGGGACATGTTCGCGAGCGTCGCGCGGTCCGGGAGAGAAAGGCTCGCGATCCCATCGCCGGTGAACTCGACGATCTTCCCCACGACCCTTTTCTTCCGAAGGATCTCCGTCACCGTGAGGACGAGATCGGTCGCCGTCGTTCCCGCGGGGAGGCTCCCGTGCAGCCGGAAGCCGATCACCTCGGGGATCAGCATGGAGAGCGGTTGCCCGAGCATCGCCGCCTCCGCTTCGATCCCGCCGACCCCCCAGCCGAGCACGCCGAGGCCGTTCACCATCGTCGTGTGGCTGTCGGTCCCGACGAGCGTGTCGGGAAACGCGACGCCGTCCGCGTCGCACACGACGCGCGCGAGATGCTCGAGGTTCACCTGGTGCACGATGCCTGTGGCGGGGGGAACGACCGCGAAGTTCCGGAAGGCGCTCTGCGCCCAGCGGAGCAGCGCGTAACGCTCCCCGTTTCTCTCGAACTCCCGATCGACGTTCCTCGCGAACGAGTCGGGCCGCCCGAACGAGTCGACCTGCACCGAATGGTCGATCACGAGCTCGGCAGGAAAGATCGGGTTGATGCGCGCCGGATCGCCCCCCATTTCCGCCACCGCGTCCCGCATCGCCGCCAGATCGACCACCGCCGGAACGCCGGTGAAGTCTTGAAGAAGAACGCGCGCCGGCGTAAACGCGATCTCCATCCGGGGGGCGTCTCCGGGATGCCAGCGGGCGAGCGCCTCGATCTCCTCGCGGCGGACGGCCGACCCATCCTCGTGCCGGAGCAAGTTCTCGAGGAGGACACGGAGAGAAAACGGCAGCCTCCCGACCGGAAACCCGAGCTCCTCCAGACGTCTCAAGCTGAAGATCTCATAGGTCTTCCCCTCGACGGCGAGGGGACGGCGCGCAGCGAAGGAATCCTTGGACGGTCGGCTCATCGGTTTTGCTCCTTCTCGACGGGAGCATCCCGCCCGCCCGTTCGGCCGAGATCCGGGGCGGCGCGAAGGCGCGGGGGCGCCCCCGTGCCGCCAGTTTAACCGATCGGACGGCCGCCGCAAGAGGGGGCTTCGGGCGCCGGCCGGCCCCGCCCTCGACAAGTCATGACAGATTCTTTCGGGCGTGGCATAATCGGTTCGACGAGAGAGGTCTCATTCATGACGCGAAGACAGGACTCCGGCAAGAAGATCCCCTGCGCCGTCTGCGACATGCGGAAGAACGGGCTGCTCTCTCGTGTGGAGGAGAGGCTCCTCGAACGCGTCGAGGGGGCGAAGGTGATCCATCGTTTCGGGCCGCGCCAGGTCATCTTTCACGAGGGAACGCCGCCGCTCGCGGTCTATTGCCTGCGCGCGGGGCGCGTGAAGCTCTATCGAAGCGGAAAACGGGGCGAGGAGGTTGTGCTCCGCGTCCTCGGGCCGGGAGCCGCCTTTGGCTACCGGCCCCTCCTCTGCGAGGAGCTTTACGCCGTGACGGCCGAGTCGATCGAGGAGTCCGAGGTGTGCGTCCTCCCCCGGCAGGTCCTCACGGATCTCCTTCGGGACTCCCCTTCCTTCGCGATCGATCTTCTCGCGCGAATCGCCCGCGAACTCCGTTATTCCGAGGACCAGCTTCTCGACCTCACCCAGAAGTCGGTTCTCGAGAGAACCTCGGGACTCCTCGTCATGTTCCTCGAGAACTGCGGCGAGAAGACCGACGGCGGAATCCGCCTCGCGATCCCCATCCAGCGGAAGGAGATGGCCCAGATGGTCGGAACGACGCCCGAGACCTTCTCCCGCACCCTCCACGAGCTCGCCGAGCGCGGGATCATCGTCCTTTCCCGGTCCGACATCGTCGTCCGCGACGAGGCGGCGCTTCGGCAGGCCGTGGGGGAGTAGTCCAACTTGACGTAGATCATTTTGCGACTTGATCATACTTCTTGCCAAGAAGCCGTCCAAGTGAGAAAATAATGGCCGAATGCAGGACTGGACTGCGCGGGCGCGGCGGCTCCGCCCCATCGGGTTGTTTGAGGGACCAAGTGTTGCGCCGTCCGGCGATTCATTGACCGAAGGAAAGCGAGTGGTCCGGTAAACGAAACCCCGTTCGCCGGGAGTGAACGGAGAGGAGGAGAATAAGAAGGAAATGGCTAAGGCAATCTCGCTCGTCGGCGCGCTGGCGTTCGTTCTGGGGTTCGCCACGTTCGGGTTCGCTGTGGTCGTGGACGGCGTGAACGACTTCCCGCCGGCCTCCCGCATCGACATCGACGGCGGCGACACGCAGTTCACCCCGATCGACTTCGGGGACATCTACGTGACGAACGACGCCAACAATCTCTACATCGGCTACGAGCACGACCACGACGGCTGGACTCAGGTTCAGGTCGGGATCGCGCTCGGCACGATCGACGGTCAGGGCGGCTGGTGGGATCCGTGGGATCGCCGGATCGATTTCACGGGACAGTACCTCCCCGACTTCATCGCGTACAAGAACATCGATTCCGATTACGATGACCTCGTGACGTGGGATCCGATGGCGATGGGTTGGATCTACGGCATGACCCCGATCAACTGGGTCATCGGGACCGGCTTCGACGAGCTGGAGATCCCGCTTGCCCAGATCGCCGCGGCCTGCCCGGGATTTCGCCAGATCTTCATCGAGCTGTGGATCACGCAGGACGCCTGCAGCAAGGGTCCGCTCGACCTCAGCTTCAACGATGCTCTGCAGCTCAGCACGCCGGGCGGGACGATCTGGGATCTCCCCTGCGACGGCTCGCAGGACGTGGTGATTTCCGGCTACCACTACTACGTGGTGCAGTGCGAGACCGGGACCGAGGAGAGCACCTGGAGCTCCGTGAAGGCGCTCTTCCGGTAGGACGCGTCCCGAACCCCTCTCGCGGGGCGGTCGCCGTTCGGCGATCGCCCCCTTTCTTTCCCCCCGGAACCGCCTCGTACCCGTCCGCCCGGCCGCGCTTGTTTCCGAGCGCCCCTCGGTCTACTCTCAGCGGAAGAAGGAAAACCACGCGGAGGTGGATCATGTGGATGCGCACGTTCGTCCGGGCCGCCGTGGCGGGCCTCGTTCTTCTTCTGCTTCCCGCAGCGGCGGCGGCCGCCATCGGAGACACGCTCTTCTCCTTCCCCTCTCCCTGCGCCGCGCCGACCGGGCTCGCCTACGCGGACGGGCGCCTCTGGCTCGCGGATTGGGAAACCGGGACACTCTACGAGATGACCGAGGACGGAGCGGTTCTCCGCGCGATCCGGGCTCCCTGCCGCCGACCGGAAGGGCTCGCCTCGGACGGAAAGGTCCTTTACATCTCGGATTATGAAACCCATCGGGTTTTTGCCTTCGATCCCGAGACGAACCGGACGCTTCGGTCGTACGAGGCGCCGGAATCCTCGCCTCGCGGGCTCGCCTTCGGCGGCGGATCGCTCTGGCTTCTCGACGACGGAGCGGACACGATCTACGAGCTCGTCCCCGAGGACGGAACGATCCTGAACTACTACAAAGCCCCGCACGACTTCGGAAAAGACCTCGCGCACGACGGGACCTACCTTTGGGCGGTCGACCGAAAACTCGACGAGATCTACGCGCTCCGCCCCTCGGACGGCAAGGTGCTCTTTCTGACGAAGGCCCCTGGGAAGTTCCCCTCGGGGCTCGCCTTCGGGGGAGGCTTCCTCTGGCTCTCCGACTTCGAGACGAAGCGGACGTACAAGATCCGCGCCTCCGCGGACGTTCCCTTCCGGGTCACCGGCCCGGTTCTTCGCGATTTCCGCTACCGCTACGCGCTCCGGAACGACGGAGAGGGATCGATCGCCGAGGCGGCGATCCATCTCGCGGTCCCCTACGACACGCTCGAGAACCAGAAGATCGTTTCGCCGATTCGATGGACGCCGGAGCCGGACCGTTTCGCCGTCGACCGATGCGGCCAGGAGATCGCCGTCTTCACCTTCCGGGACGTTCCCCCGGGGGCGACCGTCTCCGCCGGGTACGAGACCCGCGTGCGGCTCGGCACGCTCCACTACGCGTTCTTTCCCGAGGACGTGAAGGGTCTCGACGCGATCCCGAAGGAGATCCGCGAGAAGGGGACCGCGCCGAAATCGCGTCTTCAGCTCGACGCGGAGCTCGTGCGGAAGACCGCTCGCGAGATCGTCGGGGACGAGAAGAACCCGTACTGGATCGCGCGGAAGATCTTCGATTGGGTGATCGAGACGCTCGAGTACGACCGTGTCGGCGGATGGGATGTCCCGACGACGCTCATCAAGCGGGGCACCGGATCGTGCTCGGAGTACGCGTTCCTCTACATCGCCCTCGCCCGCTCCGCCGGTCTTCCCGCGCGCTACGAGGGGAGCGTGGTCGTCCGAGGCGACGACGCGTCGATCGACGACGTCTATCACCGCTGGTGCGAGGTCTACCTCCCCGGGATCGGCTGGATGCCGGTCGATCCGAGCGGCGGCGACCAGCCTTGGCCGGCGGACCAAGTCCGCTATTTCGGCGGGCTCGCCGACCGCTTCCTCATCACGACGCACGGGGGAGGCGACTCCGAGTATCTGGGTTGGGACTACAACGCGGACGCGACCTACATCTACGAAGGAAGAGGGACGGTGCACGAGGAAGGATACGGGGTCTGGAGTCCGGTCGCGGCGGAATGAGCGCGCGGCCCGCGGTTCGAAGAAAGTGAGGGAGACAAGCGATGGGCGAGAAGAAGACGGAAGGGTTGGAGATCCGCGTGCCGAGCGCGTCGCTCGCCGTGGCGGCCGCGAGCTGCCCGAACGGATGCGATCTCATGGCGGCCGACATGCCGATCCACGGCCGCCCGTCGATCGGCATCGACTTCTCGTTCGGCGATTGGAAGGGAAGGATCTACCTCGATCCGATGTACGGGAGCTTCGACAACATCTGCGACATCGAGATCCAGGATGGTCAAGAGGTTGATTTTCGATGTCCGAAGTGCGGGGTCTCTCTGCGGGACGAGAAGGACTTGTGCCCGACCTGCTCCGCCCGCATGTTCGTCCTTCACCTCCCCGGCGGCGGGATCCTCGAGGGGTGCCTTCGCAAGGGGTGCAGCGCGCATCGTCTCCGGATCGTCGACGTCGATGCGCAGCTCCTCCGGGTGTTCAAGGAGCGCGTCGGGCTTCCGGGAATCGACGTGTAGAGGGCGTAGGGGCAGAGCTTCTCCGAGGAGTTCTTCGCGCGTTTGACTTCGAGGCGATCTCGCATTATGCTTCCGGCTGTCCTCGGCCCCCCCTTCCGCCGAGGAAAGACCGATTCACGTGAAGACCGACAGCAATAGGAGGAAGAAGCATGAGGAAATCCGCGAACGTCTTGGTCGCTCTTCTCTTCGTCGCCTCGGCCTCTTTCGCCGGCGTCCTGCCGCAGGCGGGAGTGCGTCCCCAGGCCGAGGTCGACGCGGACAACGGCGCGGCCGCCGCGGTCCGGACCTCAATCCCGACGCCGGTGAGCCTTCCGGTGAACGGGGTGTGGCACTACACCTCGTGTTCCAACGGGACCGTCGGGCCCGACTTTCAGGGGGGCTGGATGAGCATCCCGAGCCAGGACGAGCTTTGGCTCGTCAGCTCCTCGGAGAAGGTTCTCTTTCGGATTACCGATGCGTGGCTCACGGGCGACCAGTTCGAGGTGTACGTGAACGGCGCGCTCGCGCTCACGACCCCTTCGGTCCCGAACGGCGGGTCCCCGGAAATCAAGCCGGACTTGGTCGCGGTTCCGGCTCCGTTCACGAAGCAGGGGAAGCTCTACGGCGCCTATGCCGGGGCTCAGTACTCGCACGGCGAGATCGTCCTCCCGGCGGGCGACCACCTGATCAACATCAAGCTGATCGCGAGCCCGGTCACAGGTGCGGGACTCGGCGTCCTCGCCGAGCCGTATCACGCGCCAACGCACGAGACGACGCCGAAGACCGGTCCCGGGACGGAGAAGGAAACCCGCGACTCGTGGAGCGGAGTGAAGAACCTGTTCCGATAGGAAGAACGACATTCGTTGATGCATGAAGGGCGCGGACCTATCCGCGCCCTTTCTCTTATCCGCGCCGGGGATCCGGGCTACCCGCTCTCTTCTTCCCCTCCCGCCTCCGCCTCCATCTCCTCGAGGCGGAGCGTGAGCTCCTCCCAGCGCGCGGTCTTGGCCTCGATCTCCGCCTGGATCTCGCGGTAGGCGCGGAACGTCTCGCCGAAGTCCCCCTCCCTCGCGTAGAAATCGGGGCTCGCCATCGCGCGCTCCATCTCGGCGCGTTTTCGCTCGAGGTCCTCGATCTCCGCCGTCGCCGCTTCGACTTCCTTGCGCGCCGGGGCGAGCTTCCGGTAGCGCTCGTTCCTCGCCTCGGCCTCGCGGCGCCGTTCCTCGCGCGTCTTTCGACCGTGGGCGGCGCGCTTCTCGTCGGCCGTTTCGGCTTCGCGCGCTTCTTCGGCCGGCCTCTTCGCAGCCGGTTTCGCCGCCGCCGCCTCCTCCTCCTTGCGCGCAAGGTAGTCGCCATAGGTGCCGAGGTGCGTCCGCACGCCCCCGCCGCCGATCTCGTCCACGCGGCTCGCGAGGCGATCGATGAAATGACGATCGTGCGAGATCATGACGAGCGAGCCGGAGTACTCCTCGAGCGCCTCCGCGAGCACGTCGCGCGAGGGGATGTCGAGGTGGCTCGTCGGCTCGTCGAGAAGCAGGACGTTCGTCGGGCGGAGGAGAAGCTTGAGGAGGGCGACGCGCGCTTTCTCGCCCCCCGAGAGAACCTCGATCTTCTTGAAGACATCGTCTCCGGTGAAGAGGAACCGTCCGAGGATCGCGCGCGCCTTCTGCTGCGTGAGGTCGGGGGTCCAGTCGAGAATCTCGTCGAGGATCGTCTTTCGATAGTCGAGCGCCTCGGCTTGGTGCTGCGCGTAGTGGGCGACGCTCGCGTTGTGCCCGAGCACCCTCTCCCCCGAATCGGGAACGAGAACCCCCGCGAGGATCTTGAGAAGGGTCGACTTCCCGGCGCCGTTCGGGCCGACGAGGACGATCCTCTCGCCCCGTTCGATCTTCCAGTCGAGCGACTCGTACACGCGAAGACTCTCGAACGCCTTGGACACTCCGCGGAGCTCGATCGGGATCCTCCCCGCGCGCGGCGGCTTCGGGAACGCGAAGTCGATCGACTTCCGCCGAGCCGGCGCCTCGATCCGTTCGATCTTCTCCAACATCTTGATGCGGCTTTGCACGCGCCTCGCGGTGTCCTTCCGCACCCGATAACGGGCGATGAAGCGCTCGGCCGCGGCGATCTTGCGGTCCTGCGACTTCTTCGCCGCCTCGAGCCCCTCGTCGCGAACGCGGCGCGCCTCGGCGTAGGCATCGTAGTTCCCCTTGTAGGCGACGATCTTTCCTCGCTCGACCTCGAGAATGCGCCCCGCGAGACGATTGAGGAGCGTCCGGTCGTGCGAAACGAGCACGAGCGACCCCGAGTATGCGCGAAGATACCCTTCGAGCCAGATCACCGAGTCGAGATCGAGGAAGTTGGTCGGCTCGTCGAGGAGAAGAAGATCCGGTTCGGTAAGAAGAAGACGCGCGAGCTGAAGCCGCATCAGCCAGCCGCCCGAGAACTCGCCGAGAGGGCGATCGAAATCGGCTTCGCGGAACGCGAGCCCGCCGAGAATGCGTCTCGCCTCCGCCGGAAGATCGTAGCCCCCGCTCTGATCGAAGCGCCTTTCGATCTCGCCGTGCGCGCGCGCGAGCGCATCGAGCTCCGCGGAGTCCCTCGCGTCGCGCATCTCCTCCTCGAGGAGGGCGAGGCGGCTCCGCATGTGGTCGATTCGCTCCGCCCCTGCGAGCATCTCCTCGAAGAGGGTAATCCCCTTCTTCCTGGGAACCTCCTGGACGAGGTACCCGATCGTCGCCCGTCGGTTCCGCGCGATGTTCCCCTGGTCCGGCTCCACGCGTCCGGCCAGGATCTCGAGGAGCGTGGTCTTCCCCGAGCCGTTCGCGCCGACGAGACCGATCCGCTCGGACACGCTGATCGTGAGGTTCACGTCCGAGAAGAGCGTCCGCCCTCCGTACTCCTTCGATACGCCGACAAGCGAGATCATGTCCGGTTCATCGTATCAGATATGGATTCCTCTTCTTTCAAGAGACGGAGGATCTTCTCGCGGAACACGCTTCGATCGAAACGCCGCGCGTGCCGTCGGAGCTCCTCGGGATCGAAATCGTCCGGCCGGAACCGCCGGACCGCATCGATCAGCGACTCCGGATCCTGCCGATCGAAGAAGACGCCGGTGGGGACGCCGCTTTCCTCGCGCTCCTTCTCGATCACCGTTTCGAGCGCCCCGCCGGCGCGAAAAGCGATCACCGGGCACCCGCTCGCCATCGCCTCGAGCGGCACGATGCCGAAATCCTCCACGCCCGGGAAGACGAGGGCGCGCGCGCGGCCGAGAAGATCGATCATCTCCTCCTCGCCGAGCCATCCCTCGAACCGGATGTTCGGTCCTGCGAGCGTCTCGAGATGGGCCCGTTCCGGGCCTCGACCGGCGACGATGAGCGGGAGCCTCAACTCGTTGAACGCGCGGACCGCGAGCTCCACCTTCTTGTACGGAACAAGCGCCGAGAGGACGAGGAAGTAGTCCTCCCGCGGGAGATCGCTCCGAAACCGCGCGACGTCGACGGGCGGATGCACGACCTCCGCGTCGCGTCCGTACGCTCTTTG
>VGIW01000090.1 GCA_016867715.1 Candidatus Eisenbacteria bacterium
AGAAGCCGAGTCGGACGCCGCGTCTTCCGGGGCCGCCGCCCAGAGCTGGGTTCCGATCGAGACGAACCGAGGATCCTCGGCGAGAAGAGCGCGCACGATCGGACCGGCCGTGGAGGGGCGCGGATCTTGTACGCGGAGGAAGCGCCGGGCGATCTCGGTCGCCTGAACTCCCTCCGGATGATCGCGGAGAAAACGATGCACGCGCCGGAGTCGGTCCCCCTCGCCCAAATCCCGCATGGACGCGCCCTCCCCGGCCGGGAGCTTCCGCCTCTATCGCAAGAGAACGACGGTTCCGGTCTTCTCCGCCCCGGTCGCCTCGAGCCGATAGACATAGATACCGGGCGCGACCCGGCGCTTCTCGTCGTTCGTCCCGTCCCAGACGACCGGATGAACCCCGACTTTCGTCGGACCGTCGAGGAGCCTTCTCACGAGCCGTCCCGCTACATCATAGATCGACAGTCGAACATTCGATTGTTCGGAAAGAGTCAGCTCGAACGAGAGGTTCTCTCCGAAGGGGTTCGGCCCCGAGAGGAGGAGCCGCGTCGCGGAGGGCGCGATCATGAAGGAATGGAACCCGCTCTCCGGGCTCGAGGCTCGGTTCCGAAGGGGCGAGGTATCGACCGCGGTGATCCGGTAGGAGTAGGTGCCGATCCTCCCCGGGCCCACGGGGAAAGTTCCAGTATAAACCGAATCGCCGGCCGCGGCGGAGAGGGAGAACGCCCCTTCCGCGGCGGCGGCGCCCGATCCGGCGAACGTGTACGAAACGACCACCGAGTCCGGATCGATCCCGACGTTGTCCCTCACGACCGCCGCGATCGAAACGGGGAGCTCGCTCTCGAGATAGTCCCCGAGAGGAACGTGGGTGATCCGCGGCGCTCTTGTGTCGACGACAACGTACGTTCGGTACGCGCTCGCCGGGATGCGGGCTGTCCGATCGAGCGCGTCGACGGTCTCGTAATAGTAGGCGATCGAATCGGTTCCCGTTTCGACGGCGAGCGAACCGACAAAGAGCCCGGAACCAGACGAGACGAGAGCAAGCGTGTCCTCGCCCGGAGCTTCGAGGCCGAAGATCACGCGGGCCGCGCGGATCGGCACCCGGGCGCTCAGGCTCAGGCTGCAGAGAAGGGCAGTTTCTGTATAAAGCGTTTCGGGGTGCGCGGCACTGATAAGAACCACCTCCCCCGTGTTCGCCTCGGTCAGGATGCCCCGGTTCCGGAAGGCGGTGAAGATCTCGACCGCGTGCGCGCCGCCGGAGAGCTCGCGGTCCGCCTGGAGGATCGCCCACGCCCCATCCTCGAACGTCGAGTTCGGCGAGGTCCCGTTCAGATAGAAATGACTCTCGAGAATCGTCCGGTCGGCCGCTTCTCCGCCGATCGCCTGGTGGATCTCCCAGAGCGCGCCGGACCAGATCAGCGAGTTCAGGTAGATGTTTCCGCCGGTGAGCGGGCGAAGCGAGTCGGGGACCACCGCACCGTTGTCCACGCGGCGTCCTGCCCAGCGGCAGAAGGGCTCCTTCCGGTTCTTGTCCCAATCGAAGACCTGGCCGAGATCGAACGTCACTCCCACCCGAGCGGCGTGCGACTCCGCCCAATAGTCGGAAAAGCCCTCGGCCATCGCGCCCATGTACCCGGACGGATAGCCCCAGTTCGGGACTTGGCCGTGCTCGATCAAGTGGCCGTACTCGTGGATGAGAACGTCGGCATCCTCGGCATCGTCCACGCACCCGTCCCCGTAGGCCAAGCGGTGAAGAGGAGGCGGATCGTATTGGGAGTTGTCTTGTCCTCCGAGCGCGTGCACGTCCACGGCGATCGGCATGACGCCGATCGAATCGGCGCGCACGCCGTCGTACCCGAGGCTTCGGAGATAACGCTGGATCCCGTCCAGGTGGTAGTACGCCATCACCGCCTCGAAGGAGTCGTCCGCGCGCTTCGACCGAAAGCTATCGGGGTGGCTCCGCGTCGGCGGAGGACTCCACGGATTCATGAAATCCGCGATCCGGACGAAGCGCCCTTCGAGAGCGTACGGGGCCCCGCCGGTCGGCGAAGCGAGATCCCGAAGACTCACGACGCGATACGCAGGATCGAAGACCGCTTGGTCCGTATCGTTGAGATCTCGAAGGTTCGTATCCGCGAGAACACTCACCGGATTCGGCGTCCAAACGAGACCGCTTCCGTCGAGAAACATCGAGCGGTTCGTTCGATCGACGACGAGACCGCTTTCCGCGTCGACGTCGACCTCCCAGAGACCCGAAGGATCGTCGCGGAAGAAGCGGACCCGCCAAACGAGCCGAAGCCCCCTCTCTTCTTCTCGGTAGACGAGCTCCGCCTCGGCGTCCGGAGGCGGCGCGCCTTCGGCGGCGAGGAAGATCGCGTCCTCCGAGGAGAGCGCCGCAAGGGCTTTCGCGGGAACCGGGCGCGTGTCCGCCGTGAGATCGATCCAGAGGAGCTCGCCGGTCCGCCCGAAGTGGACGCCCAAGCGCCCCGGTTCGACCGGAACGCCGTCGACCAGGCGGCGAAAGACCGCGTGCTCGCTCGCGAGACCGCGCCGGACGAGCACGAGCTCGAGCTCGCCCACGATCGACCCGAGGCCGAGATCGTCCGGCAGGCTCTCGAGGATCGCCCGCGCGCCGAGGTCCGACGCACCGGCCTTCGCTTGCGGTCGGCTCGCGCCCCGAGGCGCCGCCCTTCCCGGGCGCCCGCTCGCTTCGTCCCTCCAAACGACCCAATCTCCGGAGACCTCAGCGGCGCCGAGCGCGCGCGCCTCGGACGGCGAATGCCCTGCCGCCCCCTGCTTCGCGGGAGCGGGCGGAGCGGCGAGAGCAACGAGAAGGAGAACAAGAACCCCCGCCGGCATCGGCCGATGGGGGAGCGCGTGCGGCATCCTCACCGAAGACCCTCCGATCGCAAGTCGGCTATCCGGGCACCTCCGACCCCTCCGCCGTCGGCGTCTCCTGCGCGTGCGTCGGATCGACGGTCCGGAGGTGCAGGGCCGCGTTCTCCGGAGGAATCGGGTTGATGTAGAAACCGGTCCCCCATTCGAAGCCCGCGATCCGCGTGAGGCGCGGAAGGATCTCGACATGCCAATGATAGTCGTATCGGACCGTCGCCCAGTAGCCGGGGCGGCTCGGCTTCGTGTCGATGTTCGGGGCGGAATGGAACATGTAGTTGTACGGCGGGTTCTTGAGGCCCACCGCGAGCCTCCCGAGAACATCCTTCATCAGACCGGCGAACTCTCGGATGTCTTCGGGCGACGTGACCGCGAAGGAGTGCTCGTGGTTTCTCGGCGCCACGAAGACTTCGAAGGGGAAGCGGCTCGCGAAGGGGCAGAACGCGACGAATCGCTTCGTCATCGCCACGATCCGATCTCCCGTGCCGATTTCCTGGCGGATCAGATCGCAGAAGACGCAGCGCTCCTTCCCCATGTAGTGCTGGCGCGCCGATTGGAGCTCCGTGCTCACGGTCTTCGGGGTCACGGGAACCGCGATCACCTGGTGATGCGGATGAGCGAGAGAGGCACCCGCGCTCATTCCTTGATTCTTAAAGAGAATCACGTAGCGGAAACGCCCGTCGCGGAGAAGATCGACATGCCGTTCCTGGAGGACGCGATAGACGGTCGCTCCGTGATCGATCGGGAACTCGGTGATCGAGGCATGATGATCCGGACTCTCGATCACGACCTCGTGCGCGCCGATCCCGTTCACTCGGTCGTAAACCCCCTCGCCCGACCGCTCGAGCTCCCCCTCGATCCGGAGCGCCGGGAACTTGTTCGGAACGACGCGGATCTTCCATCCGGGCGTGTTCGGACGAGAACCGCGGTCGCGGATCGCTGTGATCTCGGGCGGGGTCGACTCCTCGTTCCCCTCGCAGAAGGGGCAGAACGCCCCCCGAATCGTCTTCTCGGGCTCGACGGCGAAGCTGTCCGGCCGCTGGGCCCGGTCGGTCGCGATGATGACCCATCGTTTCTGAATCGGATCGTGCCTGAGTTCGGACATCGTGTCTCCGGCGGGCGCTCCTTGAATGCAGACGCCCGTGTGCGCGCTCTCCGCTCCGGGCCGCGCTTCCGGCGGCGCGCCTCTCCTTTCCCTCGTGCGCCCCAAATGTAGGGGGAGCCGCCCGCGCGCGCAACCGGAAAGATGCGGCTCGGGAACCGAAGAAGACGCGCATGGAGAAGGTTTTGCGTTCTTTCTTCCGCGAATCCGCTACACTACGATTCGAGGGGGAGGTTCCCCGCCCGAGAACCGCGAGGGTTGACCGTGAGAAGTCCGATTCGACGAGCGCTCCTCCCGATCCTCCTCATCGTCGCCGATCTTCTCGCGTTGAACGCCGCGTACGGTTCCGCCCTCTATCTCCGGTTCCACTCCTACAATCTCGCCGTGTGGGCGGAGCGATTCGGCGACCACTATCTCTCCTTCCTCATCTTCTCGAATGTCGTTTACCTTCTCCTTCTTCTCTACTATCGCGAGCCGGCCTTTCCCCGGCGTTTCAAACCGACCTTCGTCGTGCCGCGGATCGCGAAGATGATCCTGGTCTTGATGCTCGCCTCGGTCATGCTCCTCTTCCTTTCGAAGGGGTTTGCGACGAGCAGACAGGCGTTTCACTTCTCAAGACCGACTCTCGTGGCGTTCTGGGTTCTTTGCGTCGTGTATCTTTCCGCCGGGCGTTTCCTCGTGGGGATCTTGCAGCTCTTCCTATTTCGCTCCGGACGCCTCGCTCGGCCGGTTCTGATCGCCGGGCAGGGCGCCCCTCTCGAGGACCTCGAGGCGAGGCTCGCCTTCAACCGTTGGTTCGGAGTTTACGTCGTCGGGAGGTGCGCGGTGCATCCCGAGGAGACCGTCTCCGAAGCGGGGATCGAGGTCTTCCCCGACGCGCGCGCGCTCGCCGATCGGATCCGCGCGTCCGGAGCGCGCGAGGTCTTCCTCGCGGTGCCGCCGAGCGATCTCCGGCAAGTCTTCGATGTGCTCGAAGCGGCCGCGCTCGCCGGAGCGAAAGTGCGCGCGATCCCCGGCTTGCTCCAGATGATCGCGAGCCACCTTCTCCTCAGCGAAGCGCTTCCCGTCCACGACCGCGCCAAGGAGGATCTCGTGTACGAGCTCTATCGGCGCGTCGACTCGCATTTCGAGCTCGAGCTCGCAACGGTCGCCGTGATCGGAGCGAAAGGGATTCCGCCGACGTGGGGCGGCATCGAGCGGCACGTGGCGGAGCTCTCCAACCGGCTCGCGCGCCGCGGCTTCCTCGTCAAAGTCTACGCGCGTCCCTACTACACGAGCATTGAGGGGCGCTTCCGCGGCGTCGAGGTCCTTCGCCTTCCCACGATCCGCACGAAGCACCTCGACGCGATCTCGCACAGCTTCCTCGCGACGCTCCACACGCTCCTCCAGCGGGTCGATCTCGCGCACTACCACGCGCAGGGGCCTTCGGTCCTTTCGTTCGTCCCCCGGATCGCGGGCATACGAACCGTCGTCACGGTGCACGGGCTCGACTGGAAGCGCGAGAAGTGGGGAGCTTTCGCGCGATCGTGTCTCAGGACCGGAGAGGCCGCGTCGGCCCGCTTCCCGAACCGGACGATCACGGTCTCCCGCACGTTGAAGAAGTACTACGAGCGGAAATACGGCCGCCCCGTGCACTACATCCCGAACGGGATCGAAGTCCGCGACATGCCTCCCGCGGAGGAGATCACGGCCGAGTTCGGCCTCCGGCCTCGCGAGTATCTCTTGTTCGTCGGCCGCCTCGTGCCGGAGAAGGGGTGCCACTATCTCGTCGAGGCCTACCGGACGATCGGCACGGACATGCCGCTTGTCATCGCGGGAGGATCGAGCTTCTCCGATCGCTACCTCGAGGATCTGAAGAAGCTCGCCGCGGGGGACCAGAGGATTCGCTTTCTCGATTACGTCTACGGGCGCGCGCTCGAAGAGCTCTACTCCCATAACTACCTTTACGTTCTCCCCTCCGACGTAGAGGGGCTTGCGATCACGCTGCTCGAAGCGCTCTCGTTCGGTTCGTGCGTTCTCGTCTCCGACATCGAGGAGAATCTGGAAGCGCTCTCCGAGAGAGAGGGGCCTCCGGACGAATGGGAGGACCCGGCGGCCTCGAGCGGCGAACCGTATGGCTACTGGTTCCGCCGGGGAGATGCGGGCGATCTCGCGCGGAAGATCGAGTCGCTCCTCGCCGATCCGGCCCGGGTCGAGCGCGTCCGCAAGAAAGCGCGCGAGTGGATCCGCGCGCGCTACGACTGGGAGATCGTCGCCGGAGAAACCGCGAGCCTCTACCGCGACGTCGTCAAGAAGTAGGAACAGCGCCGGCTACAGTCCCGAGCGGCGCTGAGCCTGCGCCCACGGAATTCCATAGCGCTTCTTTAGCTCCGCGGCGTGCGCGTTTGCCTCGGCCGCGGTCTCGAAGTTGCCGAGCAGAAGGCGGAACCAAGTCCCCCTCCCCGGAACCTCGTCCTCTTCGATCGTCACGCGCTCCCCGCGCTGAATCCAGCTCGCCTCGTCCTCCTCCGCGAGCCGCTCCGTACGGAACGAGCTCACGTGAACCCCATAGGGGAGAAGAACGAACGTCGCCTCGCCAGTCTCCTCGCGATCGGCGGCGGTGACGACCGGAGGCGGCGTACTCTTCGGTGCAAGGGACGGAACGGCGCCGCGAGCCTCCGATTCCGCCGCGGGCGCCTCCCGCTCGGGCGACTCCTTCTTTTCGAGATCGAGCAGGATCTCCGCGAAGCGGTCTTCCACGGGATCGCTTGGAACAGTTGTTTCCGGTTCGAGCACGGGCGGCACCGCATCTTCCTTCCGATCGAAACTCGGAAGAACACCGGGCGCGGCGAGCGTGTCGGAGGGGACCACGCGAAAACGCGGTTCGTGCGGGGCGCTTCCCGGAGGAACCGCTTCCACGAAGAGCGTGTCGTACCGAACACGGTTCTCGAGCTCGAGGACCTGGACCGGTCCCGGCGGCGTCGGAAGCGCTTCCGATCGAAGGGGCGGCGCGGCGAGCCGAGCGGCCGGTTCCGGATTCGCGAACGACCCCTTGAGCCCCGCGAGGGAGAAGAGAAGGGAGACGGCCGACACGCCGATCATCACCTTCTCGCGAGACGCCGCGTCCCAATACGCTCCGGCTTCTCCGCCTTCCGCCGTCAACTCATCGGCGCGCGCCTCATAGAAACGGAGGTCGCCGATGCTTGAAGTAAGAATCGTTGTGTTGAGAAGCACGAGCGCCCCCCAGAAGACCGGCCCGCCCATCCAGGACGGACGTTCGCCGGGCGGTTCGGTCGCCGACGCGAAGCCCGCTTGGGGAGCGGCGAGGAAGACGACGAGAAAAGCGGTCAAGATCGAGCGAAACATGCGTTCTTCCCTCCTTCTTCGCTTTTCGGCGCGAACCGCCTCTATCTTGACACGAGCCGGCTCTCCGCGCTAGTCTATTGCAAATTCAGTAGTTCCGAGCGCTCCGCCTCGCGGCGGAAAGGAGAGTCTCCGTGAGCCGAATCTTCAGCGGAATCCAGCCGAGCGGGGAGATCACGATCGGCAACTATCTGGGAGCGATTCGCAACTGGGTCCGCCTGATCGACGAGCACGATTCGATCTTCTGCGTGGTGGACCAGCACGCGCTCACCGTCGAGTACGATGTCGGGGAGCTCCCGAAGAAGATCTTCGATGCGGCGGCGACGAACATCGCGGCCGGACTCGACCCCGCGAGGTGCGTTCTCTTCGTCCAGTCGCGCGTCCCGGAGCACACGGAGCTCGCCTGGTACTTCAACACGGTGACACCGATGGGCGATCTCGGACGGATGACCCAGTTCAAGGAGAAGTCGAAGCAGCACCGCGAGAACATCAACGTCGGGCTCTTCGACTACCCGGTGCTGCAGGCGGCGGACATCCTCCTCTACAAGGCCGACCGGGTTCCGGTCGGCGAGGACCAGGTGCAGCACATCGAGCTCGCGCGGGACATCGCGCGGAAGTTCAACGCGCGCTTCGGCCCGATCTTCCCCGAACCGCAGGTGATCCTCTCGCCCACGCCGCGCATCATGGGGCTCGACGGAGAGGCGAAGATGTCGAAGTCGATGAAGAACTACATCGGAGTCCTTGAGGAACCCGCTTCGATTCGGAGCAAGCTCGCCGTCGCGCTCACCGACGAGAATCGGAAGCGGCGCACCGACCCCGGGGACCCGGACATCTGCAACATCTTCACTCTGCACAAGAGCCTCTCCTCCCCCGAAGAGATCGACCGAGTGAACGTCGAGTGCCGGCGTGCCGGGATCGGATGCGTGGACTGCAAGAAAATCCTCGCGGACAACATGATTCGCGAGCTCGATCCGATCCGAGAGAAGTTCCGGGAGCTGGAGCGCCGGCCGGACGAAGTGCGCGACGTGCTCGAGAAGGGAGCGGCACGCTGCCGAACGATCGCCGCGGCGACGATGGACGAGGTGCGGAGGGCGATAGGCCTCCGTTGAACCGGTCTTCGTCGAGACTCGTTCCCGATCTTCGCGAGGGGCTCGGCGCGCGCGCGGCTCTCGCGCGGCGCGGCCTCCCGGCGCTCTTTCTTCTCGCGGCATGCGCGTCCGCCGCTTCGGCGGACACTCCCCGAGTGGTTCACGCCCTCCCGGCTCCAGCGGTCGCCGGCGCGAAGGTCGAGCTCGTCTTCACCGTGCTCGGCGACGAACGACCTGCTGCGGCCGATGCGCTCGTTCGCGCGGTCGGCGACACCGCCTTCACGCGTGTCGCGGCGGAAGAACGGAGAGGCGTCTATCGCGCCGCGGTGCCGGAACGCTTGGTCGCGCCTCCCGGGTTCGAGTACTTCCTGCTCGTGAGGACGCTGAGCGGCGAAGAGATCACGAGCCCGGCTCGGAACCCGACGGAGAGCCCTCACCGAGTCCCGGTTCTCTCGGCGGGGGCGACCGCGCGCATCGTGATCCTCTCTCCGGAGAAGGGCGAGATCGTGCCGGACTCCTCCCTCTTCTCAATCTCCGTCCTCTTCGACCCCCCGCTCGCCCCCGGGGACAGCGCGTTTCTCTATCTCGATGGAACGCTCATCACCGAGGGAGTCGAGCGAACGGAGGACTATCTCTACTTCCGGCCGGAGCGCGCCCCCGCGCGCGGGGCTCACGAGGCGAGGGCGGCCGTCCGGACCGCGTCCGGCGAGCGCGGGGAGCGTTCATGGACGTTCTTCTTCGAGGAAGGTCCGAGAGGAGCAAGGCTCCTCGCTTTTTCCGGAAGAGTCGAGGCGGGATGGGCGTCCGTCTCGAACGCGGGGATCGAAGGGGATCCGTATCTCCTCTTCGAGAAGACCTCCTCCCTCGCCTACGACGGCTACGCGTCGGGAAGCTGGGGGGAGCACGCGTTCTTCCTCTCGAGCTCGCGGGAGCCGATCTACGACGACGAGATCCGCGCCGCAGGACGCTTAACCTCCGAATCATTTGTTCTTGAAGTAGGGGACGTGTATCCTTCCTTTTCGGAGATGACCGTTTCCTGGCTGTCGGGAAAGGGCGCTCTCGCGACCGTGCGCCGGGGAGCAATCGAGAACTCCTGCTTCTTTCTCCGCTCCCTCCCCTCCGACACGGCGGACGGGCTCGGTGTCTACTCGCAGTTCCTCGCGGGAGAGAAGCTCTCCGTCGCCGGCGAGCGTTGGGATGCGGCCTTCCAAGCGGCATACGGTTGGGAGCGCGAGTCCTCCGTCCCCGAGACTCTTCGCGTTCTTTCGCCCTTGAAGAATCTCGTCCTGTCGGGGAGCGCCTCCCTCCGCGCGGGCAAGGAGCGAAGGCTCGACGCGGAGATCGGATGGAGCGACACGGAGGAGGACGAGCGCGCGTCCGGCGGCGGCTGGCGCATCCTCGCGACGATACTCGACTCGCCCCGCCGCGCTCTCTCCCTCGAGGCCCACGACTATCGCTCCGATTTCGCTTCGCTCGCGAGCCCGACCGTGGACGGCGGGGAGTACGGCGCGGTTCTCAGCGCTTCGGCGCGCGCGTGGACTCGCTTTCGCCAATCGTTCCGCGCGGAGGTGCTCCGGGACCGGAATTCCGCGCAGGAGCACGACCCAAGCGCCCGCATCGTCCTGATCTACGGGCGAACCGACTACGACCGGAAGGCGCGCGGGATCGACTGGAACCACTATCTCATCCTCCGCTCGCACGAGATCCCCTACGCCGACCGGCCTTACAAGAACGCGTACGGAACGCTCGGCTTCTCCGCCCGCGGCAAAACGCAGACCATCTCGATCAGCGGGACGAGATCCGAGACCCGCTCTTCCTCCCGCACGCGGTCGTGGAGCGCCGGCGCGTACTGGAGCGGCGAAGCGGCGGACGGCCGGTTCTCCTGGAAGCTCGCCGAGAGATACAGCCATTCGGAAACAAGAGAGGACACGACGGGAGCGGGCATCGAGACGACGACCGCGAAGCCGGAGCGATGGTCGTTCACGGCCGAGTGCGGAGTCCGTCTCGCGGGGTTCGAGTGGCGCGCCGAATACGAGCGGATCGATGAGAACGATCCGCCGGAGGAAGAGCGCTTCACGCAGCACCTCCTCCTCCTCGTCGCCGGACGAAGGTTCTAGCCTAGCGAACCGAGCGCAGGATCTCCACGAACGGTCCCGGCTCCATGAAGCCGGTCACCGTGAGGTTCTCGTCGCGGCGTCCCGACGAATCGATGAAGACGATCGTCGGAAGGCCGCGAACCCCGTACTCGGCGAGGAGCGCGCGGATCTTCTCCGTCGAGCGGGTGCAATCGACGAGGATCATCGTGAAGCGGCGGCTCTCGCGAATCACCGCGGGGTCGGTGTAGGTCTTGTGCTCCAGCTCGCGGCAGGCGGCGCACCAGTCCGCCGTGAAGTCGATCACCGCCGGATTCCCTTCGCGCGCGGCCTCCGCAATCCCGAGATCGTGGTCCGGGATCCACGCGATCTCTTCCGCCTGCGGGGCGATTCCGGTCGCCCCCGGGAGCGGGAGGAACGGCAGGAGGAGGGTCGCCACGAGCAGCACGACGCCGAAAGCGCCGAGGACGAGGACGAACGTCCTCGCGATCCTCCGCGCCGCGGGCGCGCCGGGGGGCATCGCTTCCAAGAGGCCGAAGAAGACCGCCGCGACCGTGAGAAGCGCGCCGGCGAGGGAGAGCACGAGCCGTTTCGGTAGAAGCGGCGCCGCAAAGTAGATCGCCACGCCGAGAAGGAGAAAGCCGAAGACGCGCTTCACACTGTCCATCCAGTCGCCTGCGCCGGGAAGCGTTCCGATCAACCCGGAGAACGTTCCGATCGCGAGAAAGAGAACGCCGATCCCCATCGCAAGAGTGAAGAGAAGCGTGAACCCGAGAAGCGCGCTTCCGGTTTGCGCAATGTACACGAGAAGGCCGACGAGAACCGGACCGACGCAGGGGGAGGCCACGAGCCCCGCGACGATCCCCATGAGGAAGATCCCGATCCATCCCCCTCCCCCGCCGACCCTCTGGAGACGCACCGCGACCGACGAGGGAACCTGAAGCTCGAAAACGCCGAACATGCTGAGCGCGAGAAGAACGAAGAGGAGCACGATGCCGCCGACGAACCAAGGATTCTGGAGGATCGATCCGAACATCGCGCCGGTGGTCGCCGCGACGAGGCCGAGAGTCGCGTAGGTGAGCGCCATCCCGAGAACATAGATGAGGGAGAGAAGGAAGTTCCGGAGCGCCCCCTTTTCTCCTCGCGCCCCGATAATGGAAAGCGTGATCGGGATCATCGGAAAGACGCAGGGCGTGAAGGAGAGGAGAATCCCCGCGAAGAAGACGGCCACATAAGTGAAGAAGAGGCCGCGCGAGGCGATCCTCTCGCCCACATCGAACGAGCCGGGGGCCGCCGCAGGTCCCTTCTCGGCTCGCGTTTCCTCTTCTTTCGCTCCCTCCTCTCCCCAGCTCCAGGCGAGGTCGTAGGCCCGCTCCTCGGGAAAGTAGCAGAACTCGCTCGTACACCCTTGAAAGGCAAACTGAATGCGGATGCGCTCCGGGAACTCGGAGCCGCTCCTTGCGGCGAGGAGCGCCCGCACCATGAGATCGCGGTCGTAGATCTCCGTCTCTTCCTCGAGGAAGGGATCGAACTTGATCGTTCCGGAAGGGAACTCCGCGGCTTCGAGGCGGAGGGCGGTCGTGTCGAGAAGATCGACCGACATCATGTGGCGGTAGAGATAGTGGTCCGGAGGAACCTCAAGATGGAAGCGGATCTCGGCCCGATCGGGCTCCGCGCGGAGACGGACCGCCTCCCCCTCGACGATGAAGGGGCTCTCCTGGGCGAAGAGGCCGCCCGCCGCGAGAAGAAGGGCGGAGAGGGCGAGCCCCCACGCGGCCCGAACGCGCGCGCAGCTTCGAAACGAGGAATCTCGAACGGCTCGTTCTCGATGTTCAGACGTCAAACGATTCTCCTCACGATCCGCTCCGGGCGCGGATCCTCTCTTGGACGCGTCGGAAGCGCTCCGAGTCGCGGGTCGGCGAGGCGAGCGCCGGGAGGGACGCGATGTAGGAACGCGTATCGGAGATCCTCTCCGCGGTGGGCGGGTGCGTCGAGAAGAACTTCTCGATCGAGGAGGGCTTTCTCTCGTGCATCGTCTGGAGCTTCTCGAAGAACGTCGCCATGCCGTTCGGATCGATCCCCGATCGGTGCGCCTCGTCCACGCCGAAGCGATCCGCCTCGCGTTCCGCGTCGCGGGAGTACTTCATCAAGGCTCCGGTCGCGGCGATGTTCGCGACGAGGCTTTTCACGAGCCCTGGATCCTCGCCGAGCGCGATCTGGGCGATCATCGCGATCCCGTACTGCCGCGTGAGCATCTTCGCGCTGTGCCTCCCGACGACGTGACCGACCTCGTGGGCGATCACTCCGGCGAGCTCCGACTCGTTCTCCGCCGTCGTGATGAGCCCTCGGTTCACGTAGAGGAACCCTCCGGGGAGCGCGAACGCGTTCACCTCGTCCGTGTCGACCACGCGGAAGCGATACGCGATGTCGGTCCGGTCCGAGTTCCTCGCGAGAATCTGTCCGAGACTGTCGATGTACGCCTCCACGACCGGATCGTCGAGCATCTTCATCTCCCGCTCGACCTCGGCCGAGAACTCGGCCCCCATCGCCACTTCTTGCTCGGTGGAGACGAGATTGAGCTCGGAGACCGCCGCGCATCCGGCGAGGAGCGCCGCGAAGAGGAGCATCGGGGAGCATCGCGCAAGGGAGCCGGTCATGGCCGCATCTCCTCTCCGGCCGACACGGGCCTGAGTCTCGCGGTGAAGTGGCGAAGCACAGGCGCCTCGTGTACGAGATCGAGCCCGCGGATCATGTCGCGTCTCCGGAAAACGGAGCAGATCGTCTCGCCTGTGTATT
>VGIW01000091.1 GCA_016867715.1 Candidatus Eisenbacteria bacterium
AAGGGGGGAGGGATTGAAGGTTCTCACACGAACGATTCAGGAGTCGAGGAAGGCGGCGTTCGGTAAGACGATGTTCGGAAGGGTGCGGAGGATTCATCTGGTCGGCATCGGCGGGACCGGGATGAGTGGGATCGCGGAGATCCTCCTCAACCTCGGCTTCGAAGTGACCGGCTCCGACCTCCGGCGTACCGATGTGACCGAGCGCCTCGAGGGGCTCGGTGCGGAGATCGTCGAGGGGCACGAATCGGACCTCGTCTGCGAGGCGCACGTCGTCGTCGTCTCCTCCGCGATCCGAAAGGAGAACCCAGAGGTTCGGAAGGCGGCCGAGGCGGGGATCGCGGTCATCCCGCGCGCCGAGCTCCTCGCGGAGCTGATGCGCGTGAAGCGCGGCATCGCGATCGGCGGGGCGCACGGGAAGACGACGACCACGTGGCTCACCGCCCTCGTTCTCGCCGAAGCGGATCTCGATCCGACGATCGTCGTCGGGGGGCGCCTCAAGCAGCTCGGGACGAACGCGAAGCTCGGGGGGGGCGAGTTCCTCGTCGCGGAGGCGGACGAGAGCGACGGAACCTTCCTCATGCTTGCCCCCACGATCGCGGTCGCGACGAACATCGATAGGGAGCACCTGGACTTCTATCCGGATCTCGACGCGATCCGCGAGGCGTTTCTCCGCTTCCTGAACCGGGTCCCCTTCTTCGGCGTCGCGATCGTGAACGGGGACGATCCGGAGCTTCGCTCGCTTCTCCCGTCGATCGCGAGGCGGACGATGACCTACGGGATGGAGGAGAACGCCGAGGTGCGCGCGGAGAACCTCCGTCCCTCGGGGCGGTCGATCCGCTTCACGGTCCGCGCGCGCGGCGAGAAGCTCGGGGAGATCGCGCTTCACGTGCCCGGAAGGCACAACGTGCTGAACGCGCTCGCCGCCGTCTCGGTCGGCATCGAGCTCGAGATCCCCTTCGCGAAGATCGCATCCGGCCTCGAGAGCTTCCGCGGGATCCACCGCCGGCTCGAGGTGCGCGGAGAGCGCGCGGGACGGCTCGTGATCGACGACTACGGGCATCATCCGACCGAGGTGCGCGCGACTCTTCGCGCGCTCCGCGAGGCGTACCCCGGAAGGCGGCTCGTGGTCCTCTTCCAGCCCCACCGGTACACGCGGACAAGCGCGCTTCTCGCCGAGTTCGCGACCGCTTTCGAGGAGGCGCAACTCCTTTTTCTCCTAGACATTTACCCCGCCGGGGAGGTACCGGTCCCCGGTGTGGATTCGGGGCTGCTCGCGCGCGCGATCGCGGAGACCGGGAAGAAGAGCGCCGAGTGGATCCGCGACCGGAGGGAGGCTGCGGCCCGTCTCGCCGAGGCGAGCGCTTCCGGAGATCTCATCCTCACGCTCGGAGCGGGGGACGTGATTCGGCATGGGGACGAAATTCTTGAGGAGTTAAGCAAACGGGAAGGTCCGGAGGAAGGGAAGCGGGAGTGATCCTGGTGGCGCGCATGCGGAAGAAGGAGATCGAACAGAGGCTCGGCGAGATCGTGCGCGGGCGGATCGCGGCGGACGAGCCGATCGCATCTCATACCACGCTCGGCGTCGGCGGGCCCGCCGATTGGATGGTCTCTCCGCGAAGCGTCGAGGAGCTGCGCGGCGTGCTTCGTCTTCTCGCCGAGAACGAAGTGCCGCGCCTCGTCCTCGGGGGCGGGTCGGACATCGTCGTCCGGGACGGCGGCTTTCGCGGGGTTTGCATCGCGCTCGCGCGGAATCTCTCGGGCGCCACGATCGCCGGAGACCGGACGATCGAAGCGATGGCGGGGGAGACGCTCGCCTCGCTTCTCCGTCTCTCGCGCGAGGCTTCCCTCTCCGGGCTCGAGTTCACCGTGACGATTCCGGGAACGGTCGGCGGCGGGGTCGTCATGAACGTCGGCGCGTTCGGCTCTTCGTTCGCCGATCTCCTGGAGGCGATCACGGTCATCGACGGGACCGGGCACGAACGGACGATCGAGAGAGGAACGATCCGCGCCGCGTACCGCCGCATCGATCTTCCCGAGGGGGCGGTCGTCGTGCGGGCGCGTTTCCGCCTCGAGCCGGAAGCGCGCGATCGGATCGAGGAAGCGGTCGACCGAAACCGGGAGCATCGTCTGCGCACGCAGCCGCTCGGCGAGGCGAGCGCGGGCTGCATCTTCAAGAACCCGTCCCCCGCGGAGCCGGCCGGGCGTCTGATCGACCAAGCGGGCCTCAAGGGGCTCCGCTTCGGCGGCGCGTCGGTCTCGGCGCTTCATGCCAACTACATCGTCAACGACGGAACCGCGACCGCGCGCGACGTCCTCGCGCTGATCGAGGAAGTGCGCCGGCGGGTCCGCGAAACGCACGGCGTCGTGCTCGAGCCGGAAGTGCGGATCGTGGGGGATGAATGACGGCGCGAGCGGAACGGGCGAAGCGAAGGGCTTGGATCCGATGGGCGTCGGGGATTGCGCTCCTCGCGGTCGTGACGGCGCTCGCTTTCGGGATCGAGAAGGGGCGGCGCTGGCTTCTCGCCGACGGGCGTTTCCCCGTGACGGAAATTCGCGTCCTCGGGAACGAGCTTCTCTACGAGGGGGAAGTTCTCGCGACCGCCGGGGTCGAGAGGGGCGTGAACATCCTCACGGTCCGCGCGGGCGAGGTCGAGGGGCGTCTCCTCGCGTCGGGATGGATCCGCGAGGCGCGCGTGCGGAGGCGGCCGCCGGGGCGAGTTCTCGTCGAGATCGAAGAGCGCCGCCCGTGGCTTCTTCGTCCCGGAGAGCCGGCCGCATTCCTCGACCGCGAGGGGCGCGCCTTTCCCGCGATGGGGAAGGAGGAAACGCTCGACCTTCCGATCCTCGCCGATCGGTCGGGAGCCCCCCGCTCGGTCGTGGCGCGTCTCGCCGAGGCGTTTCCGCCGGGCGATCCGTGGTTCGCGGAGAACGTGCTCGAGGTCGCCGTGGACGCGCGCGGCTCGATCGTCCTTGTCGAGCGTACGCACGGCGCGCGCATCCGGTTCGGCGACTCCGGCTTCGTCGAGCGGGCGGCGCGCCTCCGTTCCGTGCTCGAGGAATGGGCGAAGACGGGAGAGGCGTACGAGGAGATCGACCTCCGGTACGAGGGGCAGGCGATCGCGCGAAGGCCGATTCCGCCGGCGGAGGCGGATGCGAAGGAATCGTCCGAGAAGGAAGAAGACTCAACGCGCAGGAAATCGGTTTAGGAGAAAAGGAATAGGCAGAAGCACCGGACCTCTTCGAGGACGTTAGGAGACGAGACGATGGCGGGAGACAACCTGATTACGGGGATCGACATCGGCACCACGAAGGTGTCCACCGTGATCGCCGAATGCGAACCCGGGAGGGTTCCGAAGATCATCGGCGTGGGGATGAGCCGCTCCGAGGGGGTGAAGCGCGGAGCGGTGGTGAACGTGGAGAAGACCGTCGAGGCGGTCATGCGCTCGGTCGAGGAGGCGGAGCGGATGGCCGGGACGAAGACGGAGCGCGCGTACGTCGGGATCGCCGGATCGCACATTCAGGGGATCATGAGCACCGCGGTGATCGCCGTCTCCCGCTCGGAGGACGAGATCACGGGCGAGGACCTCGGGCGCGTGCTCGAGCAGGCGCGGGCGATCCCGCTCTCCTCCGACCGCCGCATCCTTCATGTCCTTCCGATCGAGTTCGCCGTCGACGACCAGGACGGAATCCGCAACCCGGTCGGCATGTCCGGAGTCCGTCTCGAGGCGGCCGTCCACATCGTGACGGCGGCCGCGACCTCGGCGCGCAACGTCGAGAAATGCGTCCAGCGCGCCGGGCTCGAGGTGAAGGAGCTCGTGCTCGAGTCGTACGCGTCGAGCTTCTCGGTGCTCGAGGACGAGGAGAAGGAGCTCGGCGTTCTTCTCGTCGATCTCGGCGGCGGGACGACCGACTTCACGCTCTTTCTCGGGGGGACTCTCCGCTACACCGGGACGATCGGGCTCGGAGGCGAGAACGTGACGAGCGATCTGGCGATCGGTCTCCGAACGCCGCTCTCGGAAGCGGAGGATCTCAAGATCCGGCACGGCCACTCGATCGCCTCCCGCGTCTCCGCGGAGCGGGAGATCGAGATCCCCGGGATCGGCGGACGCGCGGACCGCGTCCTCTCGCACCAAGTCCTCTGTTCGATCATCGAGTCGCGCATGGAGGAGATCCTCGATCTCACCGGCCGCGAGGCCCGCAAGACCGAGGTTCTCGATCTGTTGGGGGGCGGGGTCGTGCTGACCGGCGGGTCGGCGCTTCTTCCGGGAGTCGCCGAGATGGCGGAGACGATTCTCGAGATGCCGGTGAAGATCGGCGCGCCGGTGCGGATCGGGGGCCTCGTGGACGAGGTGAGCTCGTCTCGATTCGCGACCGCCGTCGGGCTCGTGCAATACGGGTGGGCGAGGGAAGGCCGCGATCTCCGGCGGGGGAACGGCCGCGGAAACGGGATTCATCGCGTACGAAACATGCTTCGCGCGTTTGTCGATCAGTTCTGACCGAAGGGAGGGGAAGAAGGTGTTCGAGTTCGTGAACGAACAAGCGGAAGGCGCCCGGATCAAGGTGGTCGGCGTCGGAGGGGCCGGCGGAAACGCCGTGAACCGAATGGTCGGCGCCGGAGTGACCGGCGTCGACTTCGTGGCGCTCAACACGGACGCGCAGGCGCTCCAGATGTCGGAGGCCCCGTATCGGATCCAGATCGGGGAGAAGACGACGAGCGGACGAGGCTCCGGAGGCCTTCCGGAGGTGGGGCGGAAGGCGATCGAAGAGAGCCGCGAGATGCTCTACGACATGTTCGAGGGGGCGGAGATGGTCTTCGTGACCGGCGGGATGGGGGGCGGCACCGGAACCGGCGCCTCGCCCGTCGTCGCCGAGGTGGCGCGCGAGATCGGCGCGCTCACGGTCGGGGTCGTGACCAAGCCGTTCGAGTTCGAGGGGCGGCAGCGGATGCGGCACGCCGAAGAGGGGATCGCGGAGCTCCGCACGATGGTCGACACGCTCATCGTGATCCCGAACCAGAGGCTTCTCACGATCGCCGCGCACGACGTGACCTTCCTCGACGCCTTCGCGATGGCGGACGAGGTTCTCCTTCGCGCGACGCGCGGAATCTCGGAGCTGATCACGAAGCCGGCGCTCGTCAACCTCGACTTCGCGGACGTCAAGACGATCATGAAGAACATGGGGAACGCGATCATGGGGACCGGGACGGCCGGGGGAGAGGGACGCGCCACGCAGGCGACGAACCAGGCGATCTCGAGCCCGCTTCTCGAGGATGTCTCGATCGCCGGCGCGCGCGGGGTTCTCATCAGCGTGAGCGGCGGTCCCGACATGACGCTCCACGAGGTGAACGAGGCGGTCTCGATGGTCTGCGAAAGCGCCGGGTCGGACGCGCACATCATCTTCGGCGCGCTCGTCTCGGAGGAGTACCGGGGGGAGGTGCGGGTGACGGTCGTGGCGACCGGAATCGGCGCGCACGAGTCGCTCCGCCCGCGCGCGATCCCGTGCGAGAACCGGGTTCGGAAGCTCGAGCCGGTCGCGGAGATCCCCGATCTGCAGAGGCCGGCGATCTTCCGCCGCGAGGGGATGCTCGCCCGCTGGAAGACCCAGATGCGGCAGGCGAGGAGGCGGGACGAGGACGACGATCTCGATTCTCCGACCTTCCTTCGCGTGCAGGCGGACTAGCGTGCGGAAGAGGATCCCCGCGCCGCGCTCGCCGCGAGCGATCGGCCGGCCGCCTCTTCCGGTGGAGAGATGAACGAAGGATCGTGCGCCTTCCACGACGCCGAGAGCGGCGAATGGGCCGTCTTCCGCGATCCGATCCGAATCGTGGAGGCGCGGTCGATCGACGAGATCCTCCCCGCGCTCCGTCTCGTCGAGCGGAGCGTTGAGGAGGAGGGGCTCGCGGCGGCCGGTTACTTGAGCTATGAAGCGTCGACCGCGTTCGATCCGGGGCTTCGAACGCGGGGGCCCTCTCGGTTTCCCCTCCTTCGCTTCGGGATCTATCCGCGCGTCGAGGTCCTCGACCGTCCGCCCGCGGCGGGGCGGGAGGCCTTCGCCGCCGGACCGTGGGTTCCCGAGGTCGAACGAAGCGAGTACGACCGCGCGATCGCCCGCGTGAAGGACCGCCTCGAACGCGGGGACACCTACCAGGTCAACTACACGATGCGCCTCCGCGCCCCCTTTCGCGGCGACGACTACTCGTTCTTCCTCGCGCTCGCCGCCTCGCAAGGGGAGGCGTACGCCGCGTACATCGACGCCGGCTCCTTCGCCGTTTGCTCCGCATCCCCCGAGCTCTTCTTCCGGCTCGAAGGAGAGAGGATCCTCGCCCGGCCGATGAAGGGGACCGCTCCCCGCGGGCGCGTCTTCGCGGAAGACGAGGAGAGGGCCGCGAGGCTTCGCGGCTCGGAGAAGGAGCGGGCGGAGAACGTGATGATCGTCGACATGGTCCGGAACGATCTTGGAAAGATCGCCGTGCCGGGGAGCGTTCAAACGACGCGCCTCTTCGACGCCGAGAAGTACCCGACCGTTTGGCAGATGACCTCGACGGTCGAGGCGGAAACGCGCGCGTCGGTCGCCGAGATCCTCTCCGCTCTCTTCCCATCCGCCTCCGTGACCGGCGCGCCGAAGCGAAGCACGATGCGGATCATCGCCGAGATCGAGCGCTCGCCGCGGGAAGTCTACACCGGATCCATCGGGTTTCTTCGGCCGGGGCGCCGGGCGCTCTTCAACGTGGCGATCCGCACCGCCCTCGTCGATCGGACGAGGAACGAAGCGGAGTACGGGGCGGGGGGCGGGATCGTGTGGGACTCGACCGCGACCGCCGAGCACGAGGAGTGCCTCGCGAAGGCGAGGATCCTCTTCGAGGAGAGCCCATCCTTCTCCCTTCTCGAGACGCTCCTCCGCACCGAGGAAGGGTGGTTTCTTCTGGACCGCCACATGGAGCGGATGCGCGAATCGGCCGCCTACTTCGGGTTCCCGTTCGACGAGGCGCGGATCCGGCGCGAGCTCGAACGCTTTCCCTTCGATCCCGGCGCCGGTCCGATCCGCGCGCGTCTTCTCCTCGGGGCGGGAGGGGAGACGGCGATCGAGCGGGGCCCGCTCTCCCGGGACTCTTCTCCTGCCCTCCTCGGCCTCGCTCAGGAGCCGGTCGATCCGGAGAATCGCTTTCTGTATCATAAAACGACGCATCGAGCGATCTACGACCGGGCGAGGGCGTCCTGTCCCGCATGCGACGAGGTCCTTCTCTGGAACACCCGCGGAGAGGCGACCGAATCGTGCGCGGCGAACCTCGTGGCGGAGAGGGAGGGGCGCCTCGTCACGCCGCCGGTCGCGAGCGGCCTTCTTCCCGGGACGTTTCGGGCGGATCTCCTCGCGTGCGGCACGGTCGTCGAGGAACGCGTGCTCCTCGAGGAGCTGCCGCGCGCCACGCGTCTTTGGCTCGTGAACTCGGTCCGGAAATGGCGCGAGGCGCGTCTCTCCGAGAATGCGCTCCGCAGGGTTCGTGCGGGGGTTCCGGTTTCCGGATGAGCGCCTGCGCGGCGAGCCGCGGGGCGCGAGTCTTTCGTTCGCGAAAGGAGGTTCCTATGCGAGTCGTTCCCTCGGTCCTCATCGCCGCTCTTCTTCTCTCCGCGTCCCCACGGGACGCGCGTTCCGCGGACGCGATCCATCCGGGCGCGGTCGAGCTCCGGATGCGAGCCTCGGTCGCGCATGAGACGCTCGAGTACGACGACGAGGACGTCGGATCGAGAACCGACGCCGAGGCCGGGCTCGCCGCCGGCCTCTTCCTCACGCGCTGGTTCGAGCTCGGCGTCGGGTTCGGCTACAACTACACGAAGTTCGATCCCGAGGAGGGGACCGGCTCGTGGGATCGCTCCTCAATCGTGCTCGCCCCGGAGATCGTTCTGAACGCGCCGAGCGCGGGGCCGATCGTTCCATACGTCAGCGGAGGGGGCGGCGTCGTCTTCTACACGGGGGATTGGGCGGGGGACAAGACGGGGATGATCCTCCCGCGCGTCGAGGGGGGGATCCGTTGGTTCGCCGCGGAAGGAGCCGCGATTCACTTCGCGGGGGTCTACAGCCGCTGGACGAATCGGGATGGAGACGAGGACGCGGCGGCGACCCACTACGCCTTCATCGCGGGGATCTCGATCTTTCCGTAGGTGGAGAGGGGCGAGGGGAGGCGGAGGAAGACGACCCCGCTTCTCGCGCGAACCCCCCCTTCCTTCGCGCGGAAAGGGGCGCGCCTGGAACGCGCCCCTCTCGTGCGGAGTGGGATCGGGCGGCTAGGCCTTTCGGACCTTTCCCCCGCGGAGGCACCGGGTGCAGACGGTCCGGCGGCGGACGACGCCCTTCTCGATCACGCGAACCTTGTGCAGGTTCGGGTTGAAACGGCGCTTGGTGACGTTGTGGGCATGGCTGATTCGGCTGCCGAACTGGATGCCCTTGTCGCAGATCTCGCAATGACGGCCCATGATCCTCGCTCCTTGGGGATCTTCCGATCCCGAATGATCGAATGGAACTCTAGACAAAGAAGTAAAGCACGACCCGGGACCCGAGGCAAGCGGTTTTTGACTCGCGGTCAGTCCTTGTCCGACAGAAACTCGACCGGTGTTTTCTCGGCCGGGGCCCGGGGCAAGGGGGTGCCGGAAGAGACACCCCGAGCGCGCCGGACTCACGAAGCGGCGCCGAATCGGCAAGGCCCGGCGCGCTCGGGAACTCGCCGGTTCACCCCCTCGCCCCGCACCCCGGCGGTCGCGAAAGGAGCACACTTCTGACGGATTGCCGTCAACCCCCGTTCCTGTACTCCAAATCGACAAGCGTTTTGTAGATCCCGCCGGCGGCGAGGAGCTCCTCGTGCGTCCCCTCCTCGCGGATCCGCCCGCGATGGAGAACCACGATCCGGTCGACGTTCCGGATCGTCGAGAGGCGGTGCGCGACGACGAGCGAGGTTCTCTCCGCGAGAATCCGCTCGAGCGCCTTCTGGATCAGGGCCTCGGTCTCGCTGTCGATGTTCGAGGTCGCCTCGTCGAGGACGAAGATCTCCGGGTCGGCGGCGAGCGCCCGCGAGAAGGCGAGGAGCTGCTTCTCGCCTGCGGAGAGCCCGGCCCCCCGTTCGCGAAGGAGATGATCGTAGCCCCCCGGGAGGCGCTCGATGAAGCGCTCCGCGTTCGCGATCCGCGCCGCCTCGACCATTCTCTCCCTCGGGATCGACTCGTCCCCGAGCCGGATGTTCCTGTCGACGGTTCCGCTGAAGAGAAAGACGTCTTGGAGCACGGTGCCGATCCGTCTCCGGAGGTCGCCCGGATCCATCGAGCGGAGGTCGACGCCGTCGATGCGAATCGCGCCCGCGCCGACGTCGTAGAAACGCCCGAGAAGCGTGACGAGCGTGCTCTTCCCGGAGCCGGTCGCCCCGACGAGCGCGACGCGCTCCCCTCTCCGCACGGTGAGGTCGATGTCGCGGAGGACCGGATCGCCCCCGTCGTACGCGAACGAGACGTTCTCGAAGCGGATCGCCTCGCGGAGCGGCCCCGGCCGCGCCGGATGCTCGGGCGCGCGGATCTCCGGCTCCGTGTCGAGGAGATCGAAGATCCTTTCGGAGGAAGCCATCGCGCCCTGAAGGATGTTGTATTTCTCGGAAAGATCGCGGATCGGACGGAAGAACTGCGCGGTGTACTGGAGGAACGCCGCGAGGGCGCCGAAGGTGACCGTCCCCTCGAGGACCTCGGAGCCTCCCTTCCAGACGAGGAGCGCGACCGCCGCCGCCCCGATCACCTCGATGACCGGAAAGAAGACGGCGAAGTAGAAGACCGTGCGGAGATGGGCGAGAAGGTGGTCGCGGTTCCGATCGTCGAAGCGCGCGAAGCTCCGCCCTTCCGCGCCGAAGAGCTGGATCACCTGCATCCCGACGAGGCTCTCTTGAAGGTAGGCGTTCATCTTCGCGACGCGCGTCCGCACGTCGCGGAAGGCGTCCCTCACCTTGAGCCGGAAAACGAGGCTCGCGGCGAAGAGGAACGGGAGAACCGCGAAGAGCGTGAGGGCGAGGCGCGCGTCGAGGAGGAGCATCGCGGTGACGATCCCCGCGAGAAGGAAGACGTCGCCGAAGATCTCGACGACCCCCGCGGTGAAGAGCTCGTTCAGCGCCTCGATGTCCGACGTGACCCGCGTGAGGAGGCGCCCGACCGGGTTCTTCGAGAAGAAACGGAGCGACATCTTCTCGAGGTGGGCGAAGATCTCCATGCGGAGGTCGTACTGCACCTTCTGTCCGATGAGCTGCGTGATCCACACCTGGGCGTAACGGAGGGAGAACTCGAGCGCGAGAACGAGAAGGAAGAGAAGCCCCATGCGCGCGAGGATGCGGACCCTCTCCGCGCGCGCGATCCCCTCGGCGGCGATCGCGCGGTCGATCGCGATCTTGGTGAGATAGGGGCCGACGAGCGCGAGGCCGGAGAGGACGATGAGGAGAGCGACCGAGAGCACGACGCTTCCCCGGTACGGCCGGAGATAGCGGAGCAGGCGCTTGAGGAGCTCCCAGTCGAGCTTCTTCCGGACGATCTCCTCTTCGGGAAGGATCGGAAGCTCCGCGCTCATCAGTCGATCTCCTCGAGCTTCCTCGAGAGGAGCTGCTTCCGGTGGATGCGCGCGTAGGGGCCTTCCCGCGCCGCGAGCTCCGCGTGGGTCCCCTCCTCGGCGATGCGGCCGCCCTCGAGGACGACGATCCGGTCCGCGTCGCGCACGGCGGAGACGCGGTGCGAGACGATCACCGTGGTTCTTCCCTCGCGGAACGCGCGGAGCCCCTCCAGGATCTCTTCCTCCGTGCGAAGATCGACCGCGGAGAGGGCGTCGTCGAGGACGAGGATGCGCGGGCCGCGCGCGAGCGCGCGCGCGAGGGCGATCCGCTGCTTCTGCCCGCCGGAGAGAAGGACGCCCCGCTCCCCGACGACCGTGTCGTACCCGTTCGGAAAGAGCTTCGCGTCTTCATCGATCCGCGCGAGGCGGGCGACGCGCGCGAGGTCCTCGTCCGAGAGGTCGGGCGCGCCGTAGCGGATGTTCTCCGCGACGGTGAGCGAGAAGAGGAACGTCTCCTGCGGGACGTAGCCGATCGCTCCGCGGAGCCGTTCGAGGGGAAGATCCGCGAGCGGGACGCCGTCGAGGAGGAGGCGCCCCCCCGTCGGGTCGAGAAGGCGCGGGATGAGCCGGACGAGGCTCGTCTTGCCGGACCCGATCGGGCCGACGACGGCGGTCACCGATCCTTCCGGCATCGAAAGGTTGATGTTCGAAAGAATCGCCGTCCCGTTCGTCCCGAGAGAGACGTTCTCGAACCGGAGGGCGCCGCGCACCGGAGGAGCGTCCCGCCCCTCACCCGAGACGATCGCCGGCTTCTCGTCGAGGATGGCGCCGATTCGACCCATCGAGGCGGCCCCCCGCTGGACGAGGTTGAGGACCCAGCCGAGCGCGATCGCCGGCCAGGCGAGCATCGCGAGGTAGCTCGTGAACGCGACGAAGCCGCCGAGGGTGAGGCCGCCTCCGACGACGCGAAGCCCCCCGACCCAGAGGACGATCACGAGGGCGATCCCGGTGAGGAAGCTCATCACGGGGAAGAAGAGCCCCCACACCTTCACGAGATCCATGTTGCGGCGGATGAACTCGAGGTTGAGGCGGCGGAAGCGCTCGATCTCGTCCTTCTCGCGGACGAACGCCTTCACCACGCGGATCCCCGAGAGGTTCTCCTGGACGTGCGCCGTGAGGTCGGCGTACTGCTCCTGGATCCTCTCGAACCGGATGTGCATCGCCTTGCCGAGCCGGTTCACGACGATCGAGAGAAAGGGGAACGGGAGGAGAGAGAGGAGCGTGAGGCGGAGGTCGATCGAGATCATGAGCGCGAGCCCGAAGGCGAACGTGAAGAAGGTGTTCGCGAGATACATGATCGCCGGCCCGAGGAACATGCGAACCGCGTTCAGGTCGTTCGTCGCGCGCGCCATGAGGTCGCCGGTCCGGTTTCGCTCGTAGAACGCGGGGGAGAGTCTCTGGAGATGATCGAAGAGGTCGTTGCGGAGGTCGTACTCGATCCTGCGCGAGGCGCCGATCATGATCCGACGCATGAGGAATCGAAAGACCGCTTGGACGAGGGCGAGACCGAGGAGCGCGGCCGCGTAGGCGGCGAGAGGAAACGCGAGGGCGCCGGCGCGAAGGTCGTCGACCGCGCGTTTCAACACGAGCGGAGCGAGAAGCGTGAAGATGTTCGTGAGGAGAACGAAGAGCGTTCCCCACAAATACGATGCGCGGTACCGCGCGAGATAGGGGCGAAGCCGGAGAAGCTCCTTCACGGCGCGACGGCGATCTTGAGCGCCTCGCGGCGTTCCATCTTCTCGAACGCCCGGGCGAGCTCGGAAAGGGGGCGCGTCTCGGTGACGAGGACGCTCTCGTCGATCTCTCCGCGAACGAGGAGGTCGTACGCCGCCGCGACGTAGCGAGGCGTGTGGTGGAAGACCGAGAGGATCTTCTTCTCGTCGTAGTGGAGGGCGTGCGTGTCGATGCGGATCGCGGTCCCCGCCTCGCAGCCGCCGAAGAGGTTCACCTTCCCGCCACGCCGCGTGATCGCGATCGCCCGCTCCCAGATCTCCGGGAAGCCGACCGCCTCGATGACGACATCGACCCCGCGCCCGCGCGAGAGGCCGCGGACCGCCTCCTCAACGCGCGTCTCCTCCGAGACGTCGATCACGTGGTCTGCGCCGAGGCGCTTCGCCGCCTCGAGCTTCCAGCGGGTGCGCCCGAGCACGATCACCTCGGCGCCGACGAGCTTGATGAGCCGGACGAACATGAGGCCGATCGGTCCCGCGCCGATCACCGCCGCGACGTGGTCCATGCGGAATCCGGTCCGCTCGACCCCGTGCGCGACGCAGGCGAGCGGCTCGAGAAGCGCCATCCGCTCGAAGGGGACCCCTTCCGGGATCGTGTAGAGGTTCTGCCGGACGATCGGCTCGGGAACGAGGATGAACTCGGAGTAGGCTCCGTTCAGGAATTGAAGGTTTTCACATAAATTGTGCCGGTCGATCCGGCAGAAGTCGCATGCGTTGCACGGGGCGGAGTTCGCC
>VGIW01000092.1 GCA_016867715.1 Candidatus Eisenbacteria bacterium
CGCGGGAAGCTTCGCGCGCGCGGCGTCGAAACGGACCGCGGCCGCTCCCGCGGCGGCGTTCACAACCGCGCTCCGGACGCCCGGGACGGAGCGTAGAGCCTTCTCCACGGCGAGCGCGCAAGCGGCGCAGGTCATCCCGCGCACGGAGAGCCGAACCCGCGCCTCGTTTTCCTCCTCGATCGATCCGTGCGCGGCGCGGGGCGGCCCCTCGTCCCCGGCGAGAAGCCCGCTTCCCGATTCGGGCTCCCCTTCGCTAGGGAGGTTTGCTCTCTTCATGTGTGTTCCTCTTCGCGGCGCGGATCGTCCACGCCGGAAAAGATAGTCGAAATCCTTCCGAGATGCCCCGTGCCGCCTATGTCGATTCGCGATCCGACCAGTATCCGAAGAGCTCGCTGAAGTAGGCGAGCTGTCCCCGCTCGCTCATCCCCGCGATCACGTTGATGGCTTCCAGGTGATAGCGAGCCCTCTCCGCCGGGGAAAGCGTGTCGCCGACCGACTGTGCGGATCGCCGTCTTTCTTCCGGAAGCGGATCGAAGATCCGGCGCGTGGCCGCCGCCGAGAAGAGCGCCTCGAACTTTTTCTGGTGCGAAGCGCACTTCGTCATCGCGAACTGAACGAGCGCGTCGGCGTCGCACCAGGAAGTGAGAGTGTGCATCGTCCTTCCACGCGAGTCGGGATCGAGACCCGCGAGGAACTCCGCGATCTTCGCGACAAGAGCCTTCTTCGCGCCGCGCCCGATCCTCTTCGCGAACGCCGATGAAGGACGGCTCCCCCACGGCTCCTCGCGATCCTCACCCACCACGGAGAGGAAGAGAGAACGAAGCTCCGGTAAGGAGTAGAGCGCGGCGAAGAACGACTCGGGACGCTTCCTCGCCAGTTCGTTAAGGCTTCTTTCGATCATGACTCCTCCCGATTCCAAGGGTATCCGAAAGCGAGATTCGCGCAAAGGAGACAGGTCGTCAACATCCGTCGACCCGGCGCGGGATGTTCCTCGACACCCGCGAAGCCGCGCACGTATGATGGTCCGGCGCGGCTTGGCTTGCGCGCCGCGGCGGACCCGACCACACGCGGGGCGAACGGATCGGCGATGAGACGGGACTACGCGCAGCTCGGCTTCGGAGGCCTCGCGAGCAAGATCCTCGGCGGCGTTCGAGAGATCCTCCTCGCCCGATACTTCGGGACCGGACACGTCGCCGACGCCTACCGGGCCTCGCTATCGCTCACGCTCTCTCCGGCTCATCTCGTCACCACGCGCATCATCCAAACTTGTTTCATCCCGCTCTACGCGCGCTACTCGGCCGATGAAAGAGAAAAGGGACGGGCGCTCTTCCAGTCTCTCCTTCTCGTGTTCCTCGTTCTCGGCGTTCTACTCGGCGCTCTTCTTCTCTTCTTCGCCGATCCGATCGTCGCGACGGTCCTTCGCGGGTTCGACGCCGACCGCAGCGCCCTCGCCGTCCGGATGCTCCGAATCATGGCGATCGGCGTTCCCTTCTACATCTATAGCTCGGTGCTAGGCGCTCTCGGATCCGCCGAAAGGGATTTCACGATTCCCGCGCTCCGTCCCGGCCTCCAGAATCTCGGGATGCTCGTCATGATCGTCGCCGCGGCATCGGCGGGGAAGCCGGCGCTCGCGGCATTCGGTTTCTCCGGGGCGTACGCGCTTCTCTCCATCTACGCGACGGCACACCTCCTTCGGCGGCGGCTCTTGCCGATCCGCCTCTCGCTCGAACGCGAGCTCGTTCGCGAAGTATGGGCGAAGCTCTGGGCGCTTCTTCGTCCGCTTGTCCTTCTCTCCTTTCTCTTCGAGGCGAGCGTTCTCGTCGAGCGCGCGGTCGCTTCGCTCCTCGGACCGGGACGAGTCGCGGCGGTCGACTACGCGCGCTACGTCACGGAGACCTTGCACTTTCTTCTGGCGGTGCCGATCGGGATCATCGGGCTCTCGCTATTCGCGAACCTCTCCGAGGAGGAAATCCGGCCGAAGATCGATCGTATCCTCTCTCTGCTCGCTATCTCTCTCCTACCGCTTTCCGCTTTTCTCATCGTGAACGGGAGAGACGTGCTCGCCGTTCTCTACATGCGGGGCCGCTTCGACGAGACTTCGCTTCATGTCACGGAACGTGCCCTCTGGGGATTCAGCCTCGGGCTCTTCGCCTTCAGCGCGAGCTACACACTCCAGCGAATCCTGAACGCCCGCATGCGGAACACCGTCGTCCTACTCGCTGAGACGTTGGGGATCGCGGCGAACATCGCCTTCCTGCTCCTCTTCTATCAGCGCCTCGGTGTCTTGGTAATCGGGCTCGGGGTGACGATCGGATCGCTTGTGTCGCTCCTTGCGTATCTCCTCGCGTTGAGACTCTCGCTCCCTCTTACGAAGAAGGGTCTTGCGGTCGGGCTTTCCGCGGCGCCCGTCTATCTCCTCGCGTCCTGGACCGGTCTCGGATGGCTCGGACGCGGCATCGGCCCTCTCGGCCTACAATCCGTCTTCTTTCTTGTCTATTGGATGATCGTTATTATGATCTTCAAGGATCTTCGCAGGCTCGTTCGCGATCAGATCGGAGGCCGCAAGAGATGAAAGGGCGCCTCTGGGTCGTTGCCCGATCGCTTCCGGTCCACTTCGCGGGCGGCATGGAGCGGATCGCTGTTGACACATGCGCGGGGCTCGCGGAGCGGGGATGGGCGATCGACTTGGCGACCACGCGGCTCGCGAGGGATCCCGGCCTGCCGCCGGGCGTTCGCGTGCACGCCCTCGACGCGCCTCCGGGCGTTCATTCGCTCCGCTTTCGTCGCGCGCTCGCCCGATGGGCGGAGAAGCGAGAGCCGCCGGACGCGCTTCTCTCGATCAGCTTCTCCGCCGGGCCGATCGTCCGAGCGCGATCCGAGATTCCCTCCATCTGCCAAATGCACGGAAGCGCTTGGAGAGAAGCCGCGACGAAACTCCGCCGGCTCGACCCGCGCGGATTGTACAGGCTTTGGCTCCACATCGATCAGGAAAAGCGAACGCTGGCTCTTTACGACAGAATCGTCGCCGTCGGGCCGGCGGTGCACGCGTACTTGAACGCTTTCCCATACGGCTTCCTGAGTCGGGACAAGATCGTCGAGATTCCGAATGGAATCGGCGAGATCCCTCTTGATCCTCCCTCCGCGGAGTCGCGCAAGGCGATTCGAGAGCAGCTCGGGCTCGGGTCTTTCGACCGGCTCATCGTGAGCGCCGGCCGTCTGATTCCCCAGAAGGGAGTCTTCGATCTCGTGCGGGCGTACGAGAAGATGCCTGGCTGCGAGAAGACGGCGCTTCTCATCGCCGGGGGAGGGCGCGACGAAACGCGCATCCGGGACTACTGCCGAAGGCACGCGCTTGCGGGAGTGTGGCTCGCGGGATCTCTTCCGCGAGAAGAGGTCATCGAGGCGATGCGGGTGGCGGATCTCGTGGTCCAGATCGGCACGATTCCGGAGGCGGGGATCCCCTTGGTCGTCATGGAGAGTCTCGCCGTCGGCTGCCCCGTGGTCGTATCCGAACGTCTTCACTTCAGCCACGAGGACGATATCGAACGAGCGATCCTTCGCGTCGATCCGACCGATCGGAACGCAATTGCTCGCGCGCTCGAACGCGGCGTCCACCTCGGGGGCCCATTCCTCGAGATCGCCCGCGCCGCCCGCGATCGGTTTTCTCTTGATGCCATGATCGAGCGCTACGATCGCTTGATCGAAGAAGTGATTGGCGAACGGCGGCGGTAGGAGAAGCCGGAGCCGAACGGGCAACGAAGCGAAGCACCGGATGGAGAGTCGCCGGCAGGACCCGCGCGTCCGACGACACCACCACGGCGGGCGGCGATGGTGGGAGCGGAGAGCCCCGGAGCCGGGGGGCAGGGCTCGCTTGCTCAAACATGTCGCGCGCGGCGCGCGGCAACTCGCCGCTCTGCCTCCCCCCCGTCTCCGGAGCAAGACAGACCTGGTCATGTGGCACCCGCCGTCCGACGACAGACTGCGCCACAACGGCGGGTGACCGCGGCAGATGTCCGCGAGAAGCGCCGTCAAGAAATCGGGTCAGTGGATCTCGGCTCCGGCGGTGACGTTGATCGCCTGGCCGGTCATTCCCGTCGCCTCGGTGACGAGGAAGAGCGCCACCGCCGCAACCTCCTCCGCCGTCACCGCTCTCCGGAACACGCTCTTCTTCGCGAGGGCGGACTTGATCTCCTCGGGGGTCCTTCCGGTCAGCCTCGCCGTCTGCGCGATCGAATCGTTGAGGAGCTTAGTTTCGACGTATCCCGGGCAGATCGCGTTCACGCGGATCCCGTCCCGGGCGACCTCAGCCGCGAGCGCGGCGGTAAACGCCACGACGCCCGCCTTCGAGGCCGAGTAGGCGCTGTTCAGCGGAGCGGGCGTCTTCGCCATGCGCGAGGCGATGTTCACGATGCGGCCGTTCTGAGAATCCGCGAGCGCCGGAAGGCATGCCTTGCAGAAACGATACGTGCCAAAAAGATTCACGTCAAAATCATAAAACCAGCGCTCGGGGTCGGACAGGACGACGGGGGAGATGTACTGAACACCGGCGGCGTTCACCAAAATGTCGAGCCGGCGAAACGTTTCGAGGCAGCCTTCCACACACGCCTGCACGGACCCCGGGATCGTCACGTCGGTCGGAATCGCGACAGCGCCGTAGCCGAGGGGGCGGATCTCCTCGGCGATCCTCCCGATCTCCGCTTCCGTGCGTGCGGCGAGAACGAGGCTCGCCCCTTCCGCGGCGAACCGGCGCGCGATGGCCGCGCCGATCCCGCGTCCCGCGCCGGTGATGATCGCGACGCCGCGTTCGAGCGTACCCATCTACGACAGATAGTCCTCGATCTTCCGGAGCGCCTTTCGGATGTTCTCGACCGAGTTCGCGTACGAGAGCCTGAGGAACCCTTGTCCGTTCGCCCCGAACGACGTCCCCGAGAGGGTGGCGACCCCGGCCTGGTCGAGAAGCTCCCTTTCAAGTTCCTGCGACTTCTTCCCGGTTCCCGAGATGTTCGGGAAGGCGTAGAACGCTCCCTTCGGCATCCGGCACCGGAATCCCTCGATCTTGTTGAGACCCTCGACGATCACTTCGCGTCTCTTCTTGAACTCGGCCACCATTCTCTTCACCGCGTCCTGAGGCCCCGTGATCGCCTCGATCGCCGCCCACTGGCTGAAATGCGACGTGCACGAGACGGTGTTGATGTTGAGGCGCGTCACATGCGGCACCAGAAACTCGGGGAAGTAGCCGTACCCAAGCCGCCATCCGGTCATCGAGTAGCTCTTCGATAGACCATCCAGAAGAATCGTTCGGTCGATCATTCCAGGCAAAGAGAGAATGCTCTCGTGTTTTCCGTCATAAATGATGTTGATATAAACTTCATCGGAGAGCACGAAGATGTCGTTCCGGACCGCGACCTCGGCGATCGCCTCGAGATCCTGCCGCGCGAGAACCCCGCCCGTCGGGTTCTGTGGGGAGTTGATGATGATGAGCTTCGTCTTCTCCGTCACAAGCGAGCGGAACTCGTCCGGATCGAAACGGAAGTCCTTCTCCTCGCGGAGGGGAAGGGGAACCGGCTTCGCTCCGATGAAGCGAATCATCGACTCATAGATCGGAAAACCCGGATTCGGGTAGATCACCTCGTCCCCCTCGTCGACGAGAGCGAGGATCGTGTTCGTCATGACCGGCTTCGCGCCGGGGAAGACGACCACCCGATCCGGCTTCAGCGACACGCCGCGGCGCTTTCCCGCATCGACCGCGATCGCCTCGCGAAGCTCGGGGATTCCGGGAGCGGGGCAATAGCCCGTCTTCCCGTCCCGCAGCGCCTTCATCGCGGCTTCCTTGATGTTGTCCGGAGTCTGGAAATCGGGCTCGCCGATCTCGAGGTGAACGATCTCTTTTCCCTGGCGCTCGAGCGCTTTCGCGCGGGCCAGAACTTCGAAGGCCGTCTCGGTGCCGAGAAGCCCCATACGCGCCGCGACCATGTCCGCCGTGTTTCGAGCCATGAGAGAACCCCTTGTATGAGAGAATCCGCCGCCTCGTTCCGGATCATTGTCACACCAAGAACACGAACGGTCAAGACGGATCGGCGATCGATCGTCAAGCCCTTCGCGCGGGCGGCGCGTCAGGGGCGTTTCACCCGGAGCGAGCGGAGGCGATTGAGGGCGGCGGCGAGCTCCAACGGCCGGAAAGCGGCGAGGTCCCCCGCGCGGCGCGCGGAAAGCGCGTCGAGTCCCGACTCCGCGAGCTCGGCTTCGAGCGCGTCGAGGATCTCCTTGAGGGAACGCCTCCCGTTCATCCACTTCCCGCGGGCGTAAAGGATCGCTTCGGCGATCGCTCGGGTCTGGCTCGCGTCCACGATCTGCGAGACGGCGGAAAGATCGAGCGTCTCCTTTCCGAACTGAACGGCACGGCGGCCGCGCACTCGAATGCTCACCTCGCGCCTTCCGCGGCTCGGATCGATGCTCTCGGGAAGCGGAACGCGCGCGGCGACATTCCCGAAGCGGCTTTCTTCCTCGCTCATCCTCTCCCCGCGATGACGCGCCGCGATCGCCTTCGCATCGGCGGTCGCGTCGACCGGCAGGTAGTCGTTCATCCAGATCACCGTGTCGGCGACGTCGAAGTAGTCCCCGCTTCCGCCCGCCACGAGAATCGTCGAGACCCCCTTCTCCTCGTAGAGGATTCGGACCTTGTCGACGAAAGGCGTGATCGGTTCCTTCTCCTTGGCGACGAGCTGTCGCATGCGCCGATCGCGGATCATGAAGTTCGTCGCCGCCGTGTCCTCGTCGATGAGAAGAACGCGAGCGCCCGCTTCGAGCGCCTCGATGATGTTCGCCGCCTGCGAAGTGGAGCCGGATGCATTGTCGCTCGAGAAGAAGTCCGTCCTCGCACCGAACGGGAGATCGCCGATGAAGGGAGTGATGTCGACCCCTTCGACGCGGCGGCCGTCCTCGGCGCGGATCTTCACCGCGGTCGGATCGGTCACGACGAGCTCGCGGCCGTCTCCCGGAATGTGGTTGTACACGCCTCTTTCGATCGCGGCGAGCAGGGTCGACTTTCCGTGAAAGCCCCCGCCGACGACGAGCGTCACCCCCCGGGGGATGCCCATCCCCGTAACCCGTCCCCCGTTCGGTAGATCGAAGCTCGCGCGGAGCGACGGCGGCGATTCGAAGGGAATCGCTCTCTCGGCGAGCGGCCGGTCATCGACTCCGGAGCGTCTTGGAAGAATAGAACCTTCCGCGACGAAAGCGACGAGCCCCATCGAGTCGAGCGCCGCGCGAAGAAAGTCCGTGTCCTCGTTCGCTAAGACCGCGCGCTCGATCGCAGCAAGATCGCTTGAAGCATAGAACAGCGAACTGCGCACGATCTCGGGAAGCTCGTCGAGGAGCATTGCCTCCGCCTCGCGGCCGAGGATTCGCCGCCCAACGGCGGGAAGACCCGCCGCGAAGCGGGCCTCGACGAAGCGATCGTCCACCAAGACTGCGGTTCTCTCCAGAACCTCCTGGCCCGGGCGATCGATCTCGATGAGACCGCTCTTTCCCGAACCCCGCCGCCCGCGGACGCGCCGGGCGGCGTCGGCGAAGGCGCACGCGAGAAACGAAGCAAGAGCGATCGAACGGCTCTTCCCCCGCCTCGTCTTCTCCGGAAAGCGCGCCGCGCTTTGCGGGACGAGCACGCGAAGGCGGCTCGGCGCCGCGAAAGGATCTCCCTGCACGTGGTCGATCAAGAGCTCGAAATCAGCGAACGCATAGCGGCCGTGGATCTCTCGGTACGCCCCATATCCGGCGCCGTCGATCCGGCGGAGAAGCTCGCGGAGATCGTCTTCGCGGCGCGCGCTCATCCTAGGCGCGCTCTCGCCGGATCGTCTCCACGATTCGTTCGGCCCGATAGGAGCTCCTCACGAGCGGTCCCGACTCCGCGTGAACGAAGCCGAGATCGATCGCGAGATTTTTCCAGCGTTCAAAGGTTTCAGGCGGAACGAAGCGGATGACCGGATGGTGCTTCTTCGTCGGCTGGAGATACTGGCCGATCGTAACGGCTCGGACGCCGGCCTCCGCGAGATCTCCGAGAAGCTCGTCCACTTCTCCGTCCTCCTCGCCGAGACCGACCATGAGACCCGACTTCACGATCTGGCGCGGGCTCTTGATTCGCGAGGCGGTTCGAAGAACGCCGAGGGACCGCTCGTACGCGTGGCGAAAGCGGATCTTCGGATAAAGGCGCTTCACCGTCTCGACGTTGTGTCCGACGACGAGGGGATCCGCCTCGACGACGGCGCGGAGGAGATCCTCTCGGCCGTCGAAATCGGGGATGAGCACTTCGACCTCGCAGCCGGGGTTCTTCTCGCGGACGCGGCGCAGCGTCTCGGCGAACGCGCCGGCGCCGAGGTCGGGGAGATCGTCCCGGTCGACCGATGTGATCACGGCGAAGCGAAGGCGTAGCCGGGCGACCGCCTCGGCGACCGCGAACGGCTCTTCGAGATCGAGCGCGTCGGGGCGCCCGCTCGTCACCGCGCAGAAACCGCAGGCGCGCGTGCAGATTCCCCCGAGAATGAGGAACGTCGCGGTCCCGCTCCCCCAGCACTCGTGCCGGTTCGGGCAGCGCGCCTCCTCGCAAACCGTGTGCAATCGGTCCCCACCGACCGCCGCGCTCACCTCGCGGAAGACATCGTTCGTCTCGAAGCGAACCTTGAGCCATGAAGGTCTTTTCTCGGTGCGAAGAAACATCGGCTTATCCGTTCGATCCATCCTCGCGAATCGGAATCCGGTCGAAGACCTCGGAGAAGCGGACCGCTATCCGATCCGCCGCCTCGGCGACCGAGATCGCGCGCCCGGCGAGGCGCGAGAGCGTCGTGACCCCTTTCCCCTCGATGCCGCACGGCACGATCTTCCGGTACGCCGCCAACGAACAGCAGACGTTCAGCGCGAAGCCGTGCGAGGTGACCCAGCGGGAGATCCGCACGCCGATCGCGGCGACCTTCTCGCCCCCCGCCCAGACCCCGGTGTAGCCGGGCACGCGCCCGGCGACCACGCCGAAATCGACGAGCGTTCGGATGATCGCTTCCTCGAGATCGCGCACGTAGCGGACCACGTCCTTCCGATCGGGTTCGAGCGAGAGGATCGGGTAGCCGACGAGCTGCCCGGGCCCGTGCCAGGTCACGTCGCCGCCGCGGTCGGTGTGAACGACATCCGCGCCCAACGTCCCCGCGGCCCCCTTGACGTGGCAGAGATCCCCTCGCCGCCCCAGCGTGTACACGGAAGGGTGTTCGAGAAGCAGAAGATGGTCGACGGTCTCCTCGCGCTTTCTCTTCTCGACGAGATTCCTTTGCAGCTCCCACGCATGGAGGTAAGGAACCTCGCCGAGCATTCGGACGCGAAGAGGCGCGCGCGTTCCGATCAATCCAGGACCTCCTCGGGGAAGCTCTCGATTCTCTCCTTGAAGAACGCCATGAACTGATCGGCGACGGCGCCGTCGATCGCGCGATGATCGAATGAGAGCGAGAAGTGGACGATCTCGCGGATCGCGATGGCGTCGTCCACAACGACCGGCCTCTTCCTCGCGCCGCCCATTCCGAGAATCGCCACGTTCGGCTGGTTGATGACGGGGAAGTTGAAGAGCGCTCCATAAGGCCCCGGGTTCGTGATCGTGAACGTCGCGCCACGGACCTCGTCCGGGACGAGCTTCTTCGCGCGCGCGCGCACGGAGAGATCCTGGATGGAGCGCGCGATCTCTCCGATGCCGAGGAGCTCGGCGCGCTCGATCACCGGAACGATGAGCCCGTCCTCGAGCGCGACCGCAACCCCGATGTTCACCGACTTGTGGTAAACGATCGTGTCTCCCGCGACCGACGCGTTGAGCACGGGGAAGCGAAGAATCGCGGGAACGATCGAGTGGACCACCATCGCGGTCAGCGTGAGACGCGCGCCGTGCCGCGTTTCGAACTCGACCTTCCTCGCTGCGCGGATTCGCTGGGCGCGCGTGACGTCCACTTCGAAAACGGTGAGAACGTGCGGCGAAGTTCGCTTGCTGTGGACCATATGCTCGGCGATCTTCTTGCGCATCGTCGACATGGGGACCGCGACCGACTCCTCGCCGAGAGGAGAGAACTCCTCCGCCGCGGTGGGCAGGGGAGAAACGCCGGGGAGAGCGGATGCGGCTTCCCTCTCTCCTTCGACGAACGCGAGCACGTCCCTCTTGCTCACACGGCCGCCCCGTCCGGTGCCGGGGATCCGCGCGATCTCGAGGCCGCGCTCCCTCGCGATGCGGCGCGCGATCGGAGAGGAACGGACATCGCTCCGATCGACCGGCGGCGCGCCCGCGGACGGGATCGGGGCGGACGGAGCTTTCGTTTCAGGCTTCGGCGCCGCCGGCTTCGTCCCGAGCGGAATCGAGGGGGCCGCCGCGACGGGAGGCTTCTCGGCCGGCTTCTTCCTCTCCGGCATCCCCGCGTCCTCCTCTCCGAGAGGAGAGATCTCGGCCACCGCGCGCCCCACCTCGACGGTCGTTCCCTCGGGGACGAGGATCTTCCCCACGACTCCTGCCTCGGGCGAGGGGATTTCCGCATCGACCTTGTCGGTCGAGATCTCGAAGAGCGGAGCATCCTTCTCGACAAGGTCCCCTTCCTTGACGAGCCATTTGATGATCGTTCCTTCGGCGACGCTCTCCCCCATCTGGGGCATCTTTACTTCCATACCGACTCCCGTGCCGACACCATGCCCTAGTCCTTTAGATATGAATCGCTCCATCCCCCGCGGAGAGCGCCGCCTCGCGGATCGCCTCTGAAAGGGTGGGGTGAGGATGAATCGTGCCGCCGAGCTCTTCGATACCTCCCTCGGCGCGCATCAGGGCGACGACCCCGGAGAGCAGCTCGGTGACGCGAGGCCCGATCATGTGCGCTCCGAGAATCTCCCCGTACTTCTCGCCCGCGACGATCTTGACGAAACCGGTCGTCTCGCCGATCACCGACGCCTTGGAGTTCGCCGTGAAGGGGAACTTCCCCACGCGAACCTCGCGCCCGCCTTCTCTCGCGCGCTCCTCCGAGATCCCGACCGAGGCGACTTCCGGAATCGAGTAGACGCACGAGGGAACGAGGTCGTGATCGACCGGTTCGGGATCGCGGCCCGCGATCGCCTCGACCGCGACGATCCCTTCCTCGGAGGCAAGGTGCGCGAGCGCCGCGGTTTTCACCACGTCTCCGATCGCATAGATACCCGGGATGTTCGTTTCCATTCGCGGCCCCACCTGAATATAGCCGCGTTCCCGGACAACCCCCAACTCGTCGAGCCCGAGGCCGTCGGTCGCGGGATTCCTCCCGACGGCGACGAGAAGCCTGTCGGCGGAAACGACCTCTCCTTCACCGCCCCCGGTCTTCTCGATCGTCACGCGGAGGTCCTTGCCGCTCGCTTCTACGGAAGAGAACTTCGTTCCGACCTTCACGTCGATTCCGCGTTTCTTGAACGCGCGGGCGAGCTCCAGCCCGAGATCCGCGTCCATGAGCGGGAGGAGCGAGGGGAGCATCTCGACGAGCGTCACCCGGCAACCGAAGCTGCGGAAGAGAGAGGCGAACTCGACGCCGACCGCGCCGCCGCCGAGCACCATCATCGAGTCGGGCGCCCTCTCGATGGAAAGCGCATCGTCGCTCGAGAGGATCCGCTCTCCGTCGAAGTCGGCTCCGGGAACCGAGGCCACGCGCGACCCGGTCGCGACCACGATGTTTCTTGTCTCAAGAACGCGCGGCGCGGCTCCTTCGGCCGCCGCGCGGACGCGGCCGGGCGCCTCGATGAACGCGGTCCCCGGCACGACCTCGACCTTCTGCTTCTTCAAGAGGTACTCGACGCCCTTCGCGTTCTTGTCGACGACCGCCTTCTTCCGGCGCATCAGCTTGGTCCAGTCGATCGAGACGTCTTTCGCCTCGATACCGTACTGCTTCATGTGTTCGAGGCTTTCCTTCATCTCGGCCGCGTGGAGAAGAACCTTGGTCGGGATGCAGCCCCAGTGAAGACAGGTGCCGCCGGGGGCCCTCTCCTTTTCAACGACCGCGGTCCGGAGACCGAGCTGGGCGGCCCGGATCGCGGCAACGTACCCTCCGGGACCTGACCCAATGACAACCAAATCATAGACTTGCGGCATTTCGAGCATCCTCCGATCCCCCGCTCCGGGTCGATCGGAGGAAGTGTACCATAGAGGGTTCCGGTCGGACCGGCGCGGCCCGCTCGAATGAACGACCCCGATCGCGGGTTGATCGGATGGAACGCGGCGCGCCGGATTCGTCCATCCGCGCCGATCGACATCCTTGCCGGGAGCACGCGCGAGGGGTACCTTCGCGGGGACCGTCGAAACTTTGAGCTCGAAGGAAGGAGCCGTCATGATCCTCATCATCATCGCCGTCGTCCTTTTCATCTTCCTCACGGGAATCCGGATCGTCCGCCCCACGCACCGGGGTCTCGTCGAGCGTCTCGGCAAGTACCAGCGCTTCGCCCGTCCCGGGTTCAACTGGGTGATTCCGATCATCGAGAGGATGATCCGCGTGAACATCACCGAACAGATGATCGACGCGCAGCCGCAGGAGATCATCACCAACGACAACCTGAACGCGAGCGTCGATGCACAGGTCTACTTCAAGGTGAAGGCAGACGAGGAGAGCGTGAAGGCCTCGCAATACAACGTGAACGACTACATCTACCAGATCGTGAACCTCGCCCGCACGACGCTCCGGAACATCATCGGGACGCTCACCTTGAAATCGGCGAACAGCGAGCGGGACCGGATCAACCGAGAGCTTCTCACCACGCTGAGCCAAGAGACGAGGAATTGGGGGATGGAGATCGTCCGCACGGAGCTGAAGGAGATCGACCCGCCCAAGGACGTCCAAGAGACGATGAACAAGGTCGTGAAGGCGGAGAATGAGAAGATCGCCGCGCTCGACTTCGCGAACGCCCGGGAGCGCGAGGCGGACGGAATGAAGCGGGCGGAGATCAAGAAGGCGGAAGGGGTCAAG
>VGIW01000093.1 GCA_016867715.1 Candidatus Eisenbacteria bacterium
TCCGCCGTCGGACGCCGGCCGTCGAAGGGATCGTCGACGGAGAGCGTCCCGATCACCTTCTTTTCCCGGCCGTGAAGCGGGAGGAAGAGCATGTCGTCCGGATGCCAATCGACGAACGAAGAGGCGTCGCGGCGGCTCTTGATCGCACGGCCGAGAACTTCTCGCCCCGTCTGGTCGTCGTGGGGGATGAAGTAGGAGCTGCCGAGGCGGAAAGGCTCGTCGAGAAGGCGGCGCCGCTCGTCCGGCGTCAGGGCGGGGCGTTTCCGGATCCGCTCGACGTCTTCCGGATCGATCCCCGCCGAACCGATCCGCACGACGTTCCAGGAATCGTCGAGGAGGGAGATGAGCGCGCGCCGGTACGTCTCCGCCTCGACGATCCCGGCGGCGATGCGATCGAGCTTCTCCTGAAGACTCTCGATCCCCTCGATCTCGGCCGCGACGCGGAGAAAGACCTCGTACTGTTTCCGGATCGCCTCTTCCAACGCGCAGCCCTCCCCTTCCGGCGCCTCCGCGTCAATCGAGAAGCGCCCGCGCGAACTCGGCGGGGGAGAAGTCGAGAAGATCCTCCGCGCGCTCTCCGACCCCCACGTAGCGGACGGGGAGATCGACCTCCTCGCGGATCGAGAGGATCACGCCCCCCTTCGCGGTCCCATCGAGCTTCGTGAGGACGATCCCGTCCACCTCGGCCGTTTCGCGGAACTTCTTCGCCTGGGAGACCGCGTTCTGCCCCGTGGTCGCGTCGAGAACGAGGAGCGTCTCCTGCGGATAGGCCGCGCCCTGCTTCTTGAGAACGCGCCGGATCTTCCGCAGTTCTTCCATCAGGTTCGTCCGAGTCTGGAGCCGCCCCGCCGTATCCACGATGAGGATGTCCGCGTCTCTCGCGATCGCCGCGCGGAGCGCATCGTGCGCGACGGATGCCGCGTCCGACCCGCGCTCCTGGCGGATCACGTGGACGTCGGCTCGCTCTCCCCACACCTCGAGCTGCTCGATGGCCGCCGCGCGAAACGTGTCGGCCGCGGCGAGGAGAACGCTCTTCCCGAGGGACGCGTAGCGCGCCGCGAGCTTCCCCGCGGTCGTCGTCTTCCCGGAACCGTTCGCGCCGACGAGAAGAACGACGTGCGGGCGCGCGTCGGACGCCTGCGCCCGCGCCTCGCCTCCTCCCGCGAGGATCCGCTCGACCTCCTCGCGAAGAAGGTCCCAAGGATCGCCGTTCTGTCCCTCGATTCTCTTCAAGATGCGGGCCGCCGCACGCGCGCCGACGTCGCCTTGGATCAGCGCGCTCTCGAGATCCTCGAAACGGTCGGGGCCTTCGGTTCGCGCCGCGCGGCGCAGCGACTCGACGAGACCTTCGCGCGTCTTCCGGAGACCGCGCCGGAGATTCTCGAGAAGACCCATTCGCCCCCTCAGGCTCCCCCGCCCTGGATCATCGCGATCCGCTCTTCCTCCTCCTCCTTCGTGAGCGCCTGCCTCCCGAGCCGCACGGAGACGACGCGGGAGATGCCCGCCTCCTCCATCGTCACGCCGTAGAGGTAGTTCGCGGCTTCCATCGTCTGGCGGTTGTGCGTGATCACGACGAACTGCGTCCGGTCCGTGTAGCGCCGCAGCATCTCGAGGAACCGGCCGACGTTCGCGTCGTCGAGCGGAGCATCCAGCTCGTCGAGGATGCAGAACGGGCTCGGCTTCTCTTGATAGAGAGCGAAGAGGATCGCGATCGCCGTGAGCGCCCTCTCGCCGCCGGAAAGAAGGGCGATCTTCTGCGCCCGCTTCTGGCCCGGGCGGGCGACGATCTCGATATCGGAAAGTAGAGGATCCGACGGATCGACGAGGTTGAAATCGGCTTCGCCTCCCTCGAAGAGCGTGCGGAAGGTTTCGCGGAAGTTCCCCCGCACGCGCTCGAACGTCTCCAGGAAGAGGGTGCGCGCCTTCCGATCGACCGTGCGGATCGTCTCCTTGAGCGAGTCCCTCGCCTTCAGGAGATCCTCCTCCTGGGCCTTCAGGAACTCGTACCGATCGTTCTCCTCTTCGTATTCGTCGAGGGCGACGAGGTTCACGGGGCCGAGCCGGCGAAGGCCTTCCTTGCAAGCGGCGATCCGCTCGCGCATCTCCTCCTCGGTTCTCTCTTCGGTTTCACCCGGAGGCGGCGCTTCCTCCGGGGTCGTCCCGAACTCCTCCCGGATCCGCTCGAGAAGATTTTTTCTTTGTAGTTGAACCTCTTGAAGGCGAAGATCCTGCGCGTGGTTCTCCTCGGCCAACGCTTCCTTGCGCTTCCGGTCCCCACGAATCGAGTCCTCGCGCGCGCGGATCTCCCCGCGGAGCCGGTTCACGTCGACCAGGATCTCGTCGCGCGCTGCGGCTTCCTTCTGCCGCCGCTCGGCGAGACGCCCTTCCTCCGCGAGAAGCGTCGTGCGGGCGGCGGACGTCTCCTCGAGCGTTCGGGCCGCCTCGGCGAGCTCCTCGCGCTTCCTCGTGACCTCCTCCGCAAGCTCTCCCTCCCGCTTCTCCAGGGAGTCGAGCTCGGCGGAGAGCGCGCTCCGTCTCCCCTCCGCCTCGGCCCGCGCGACCTCGGCCGCGGCGAGAAGCCGTCTGGCCTCATCCCGCTGCATCTCGAGCTCCACCATCTCCGCCTCGATCTCTCGAAGCGAGCGATCCGCTTCCGAGCCGTCCGCCCCGAGGACCTGGAACTCCGCGCGAACGCCCGCCAGACGCGCCTCCCCCGCCCCTCTCTCCCTGGCGATCTCCGCCTTCTCCTGGCGGAGCCCCGCGACGGTCCCGCGGATGCTCTCGAGCGCCGCGTGAACTCGCGCTCTCTCGCGCCCCGCCTCCTCGACCTCCTGCGCGATCCGGTCGAGATCGGGAACGATGCGATCCCTCTCCGCGCGGCACGCCTCGAAGACGCGGTCCGCCTTCTCCCTCGCGGCGGTCATCTCGGAAACGCCCCGCGAGGCCTCCTTGAGCTCGGCCTCGACCTCGGCGATCCGCGAGCGGCGTTCGAAAACCCCGACGCCGTTTCCGCCGCGCGCCCCCCCGTGGAGGACGCCCGGAAAGCGCGCCCCCTCGCCCGATGGGGTCACGAACCGGTACGCGCGCCAGCGATCGTCCCCAGCGAGACGGGCGGCGGTCTCGAGATCGCGGACGAAGACCACATCGGCGAGAAGGAAGCGAACCATCGCCTCGGTCTCGCCGCCGGAGCGGACGAAGCGGGAGGCGGCCCCGATCACGCCGCTCTCCTCGAGAAGCCCGTGCGGAAGATCCGGAAGCGCGCCCCGCGCCCGCTCGCCGGAGAGGAGCGCCGCCCATCCCCTCTCGTTGTCGCGGAGAAAGCGGAGAAGGTCGAGCGCGTCCTCGTCTCTTCCCACGAGGAGGCATTGGAGCGACTCGCCGAGCGCGTTCTCGAACGCCGCGAGGAACTCGGGCGGGTCCACCTCGATCATCTCCGCGACCACGCCGAGAACCGATTCCGGTTTCGGGTTCTCGGTGAGGATCGTCCGGACGCCGTCGCGGTAGCCTTCATACTCGCGCCGCATGCGGTGAAGAAACTGAAGCGTCGCCTCGAGGCTCTCCCGCTTCCCTTGAAGAAGGACGAGGCCCTCCGCCATTTCCTGCGCCTGCGCGCGCGCCCGGTCGAGCGCCTCCTCGGCCCGGTCGCGCTCGCCGCGGAGCCGCTGCGCCTCGACGCTCCGCCTCTCGTGCTCCCCGTCCGCCGCCCCCGCCCGCTCCGCGAGCGCCGCTTCCTCGCGCTCGAGCCCCGCGATCCGCGCGTCGAGAACGTTTTCCCGCTCGACGAGATGCGCGAAGCGGGTCTCGAGATTCCCGAGCTCGTTCCGTTTTTCCGACTCATCGCGGAAGAGATCGAGCGTCTGCTGCTTCCTTTGAAGGAGCTCGGCGCGGGAGTTGGCGACCTTCTCCGAGATGCGTCCGTTTTCTTCCTTCTTCCGCCGGAGGTCCTCCTCAACGGTCCGGATGTCTTCCGCGGCCTTTTCGCGTTCCGCCGCCCGCGTCCAGCGAAGCTCCGCCGTGCGGCAGATCCGCTCGTTCGCCTCCTCGATCTCCTTCCCGAGGGCGGTCCGGCGCGCCAAGACTCCCCGCTCGCGCTCCTCGAGAACGAGAAGACCGCTCTCGACCCTCTCGATCTCCTCGTCGGTTCCTTCGAGAACTCCCTCCGCTCCGGCGAGCCCCTCCTCCTTTTCACGGAGAACGAGGCGATCGCTTTCGATGCCCGCCTCGACCCCCGCGAGACGCGACACGATCTCGTGCAGCTCACGGAAGACCGTCTCGCGGCGGGCGGAGAGCTCCGTCTCTTCGCCCTGAAGGCGTTCCAGTTCGAGCCGCCCCGCGAGAAGAGAGAGCGCGCGAATCTCCTCGGTGAGCTCGTTGTGGCGGCGCGCCTTCACGATCTGCCGGCGAAGGGTGCGCACCCGCTTCTCGACCTCCGAGACGATGTCGCGGATGCGCACGAGATCCCCCTCGGTCGCCTCCAGCTTGCGGACCGCGATCTTCTCCTGCGTCTTGTACTTCATGATGCCGGCCGCTTCTTCAAGCATGAAGCGAAGATTCGCCGAGGTGTCGTTCAGAAGATGGTCGACCATGTTCCTCTCGAGAAGAACGTAGGCCGAGCTGCCGAGGCCGGTGTCCATGAAAAGATTGCGGACGTCCAAGAGTCGGCAAGGGCTCTTGTTGATCAGGTACTCGCTGACGCCCGACCGGTACACCCGGCGCGTCACGCGGATTTCGGAGAAGTCGACGGGGAAGATCCGGGACGCGTTCGAGATCGTGAGCGAGACCTCCGCCATGCCGAGAGGCTTCCTGGTACGCGTCCCGTTGAAGATCACGTCGTCCATCGTCTCGCCGCGGAGAAGCCTCGCGTTCTGCTCGCCGAGAACCCACCGAATCCCGTCCGAGATGTTCGATTTTCCACAGCCGTTCGGCCCGATGATGCAGGTGATCCCCTCGCCGAAGCGGAGCTCGAGCTTGTTCATGAACGACTTGAAGCCGAAAACATCGATCTGTTTGAGATACATTCCGTCCTCCGGCGCGGACCGTCAGGGAGACGTCCGCACCACGAGAGCGTACGAAAGTCCGTAGGTTTCCTTCGCCTCTTCGGCATGCGCCGCCGCGTCTTCCTTCGACGGGAAGCGGCCGAGAAGAACTCGATACCAGATCCCCTTCTCCGGGATCTCCTTCTCGATGATCGTCACGATCTCCCCGCTTTCGCGGTATTGGCGCGCGCCTCGCTCGGCGTCCTCCCGCGTCGGGAAGGACTCGACGTGCACGGCGTAGAGTGGGGCGCCGGGGGAGGGCGCCGCCTCCTCGCGAACCGCCGCGGGAGGAGCCGGGATGGGCGCCTCCGCGCGGGGAGAGGCGCTCTCCTCCGAGGGGGTTTCCGGAACATCCTCGGGAGCGCCGGCCGCGAGCCGTTCCACGGTCGTCCCACCCGGAAGCGCGCCTTCCTCCTCGCCCTCGGCGCGCGGGACCGGCTCCCCCGCGTCCCCCGCGGGAACCGCGGCGGGCAAACCTGCGGCGACATCCCCGCCTTCCGCGGGCGCCTCCTCGCGAGCGACCTCGAAGCGGGTCTCCGCCCCCGGAGTCTCCGCTCGGCCGAGAACCGGAGGAGCGCTCGCCGCCGGGCGCGCCGCGAGCCCGCGCTCTCCCTCGGAACCCTCCCGCATTCGAAGATAGATACCTGCAATAACGATTCCTAATACGATCGAAAGAGCGGCGAATACCGCGGCGATTCGGCCGACCGGGATCCGCTTCCGCTCCATCCGTTCCTTCTCTTTCCTCGCGTCCCCGCGGGCCCCGGCTCTTGAAGCGGGCGCCGCGGAGCGCGCCTCGCGCGTTTCCGCCGCGACCGCCGCCGCCGCCAAACGATCTTCGGAAAGGGTCCGGCGAAGGTCGGGAAGCTCTTCCCCCTCCTCGCGGACGATAAGAACTCGGTCCGCTTTTCGAAGGAGCGGGGAGAGCGCGCCACTCGCCGTGCGAAGGGGGCCGACCGCCACGACGAGTTCCGATTCGCCGCGAAGCGTGTTCAGAACCGCGTCGCATTCCGGCTCCTCGAAGAGACGCTCCGGATCGGGCGGGGGCGATCCGACGCAGACGACGCGGATCTTCTCGTGGCGCGTGCGTCTCTGGACCGCCTGGAACGACGCGCCCCAGAGAATCATGTCGGTCACGCCTTCCTCCGCCTGATAAGGGAATGGTCTCGCGAGGACCGGGGAGTCGACCGACAGATCGGCGAGGAGAACATCCATCCCCCGCGCCGCCGCCACCCGAGCGAGCCCGACGGCGAAGAGCCCCGCGTCGCGCGGAGCCCCTCCGGTCGCCGCGAGCAGAAAGCGCGGAAGCCCGCCGGCGGCGCCGAGCCGATCGAGCGCCGCCGAAAAATAGAGATCCGCGTCCGGCGGGAGCGGCTCGTCCGTCGTGAGAAGGAGCGGTGCGTTCGACCGCTCCAGATGAACCGTCCCGAGATCGAGAACGACCGTTTCCTCGGTCGGAGTTTCCGCCAAGACCCTACTCCTTCTCTCCGCCGCTCGCCCGCTCCCCGAGTGAAGAGGCGACGCGGACGATCGCGTCGGCGACGAGATCGATCTCCTCCGGGAAGAGCGTCCTCGGATCAACGACGACGCGGTCGCTCTTTACCCGAACGATCACCGGCGGATCGAACGCGCGGAGCCCGGCCGCCAGGTCGTCCGGAGCTACGCGCTCGAAGGAGATCGCGAGAAGAAAGGTCGGGATCGGTGGCTGCCCGATCGCGCCGCCTCCCGCCTCGCTCTCCCCCTCGACGATCTCCGCGTCCGCTCCCTCGGGAAGACGCGCGAGGACCTTCTCGCGGAGCCTCTCCGCGTCTTGTCTGATAGCATGGGGAGGCCGCGAGATCAAACGCAAAACGGGGACCCGCTCGAACACCCGCTCCGGATCGAGGTATTGCAGGAGCGTCGCTTCGAGAAGGGCGATCGTCAGCTTGTCGACGCGCACCGCGCGCATCATCGGCGAGCGGCGGATCCGGCCGAGCTCTTCCTCTCGGCCGAGGATGATCCCCGCCTGCACCGATCCGAGCAGCTTGTCCCCGCTCATCGTGAGGACCGCCGGCCCGCGCGCCAGCTCCTCGCGCGCCGTCGGCTCCCCGTCCGGCCCGGTGCGGGCGAAGGCGCCGCTTCCGAGATCGTAGAGAACGGGAATCCCGCGCTCCGCGCCGAGAGCGGCGAGCTCGGACGGCGGCACGTCGGACGTGTATCCTTCCAAACGAAAGTTCGAGAGATGAACCTTCATGAGGAGGGCCGTCTCGGGGGTGATCGCCCTCCTGTAGTCTTCGACGCGGGTCCGGTTCGTCGTGCCCACCTCCACAAGACGCGCCCCGCTCGCGGACATGATCTCCGGAAGGCGGAAGCTGCCTCCGATCTCGATCAGCTCTCCGCGCGAGACGATCACCTCCTTGCCGGAGGCGAGTGCGTGAAGGGAGACGAGGACCGCCGCCGCGTTGTTGTTCGCGACGAGCGCCGCTTCCGCGCCGGTGAGCTCGCGGAGCAGCCTCTCCGCGTGGACGTAGCGGGACCCGCGCGTTCCTTCCCCGAGATCGAACTCGAGGTTGGAATAGCGAACGGCGACCTCGCGCGCGCGGTCGAAGAGCTCCTCGGCGAGAGGCGCGCGCCCGAGGTTCGTGTGGATCACGATTCCCGTCGCGTTCACGACGCGCCGAAGGCTCGGCCGAAGACGCCGCTCCGCGGCCGAGAGGATCCGTCCTCGATAGGTCTCGGCGAGGGGAAGATCGCTCTCCGCGGGACCGCGTCCCTTCCGCAGCTCGTCCCGCACCTCGTCGAGCGCCTCGCGGACCGCCTCCACCGCGACCGCGCGCGGGAACCGGCTGATCGCTTCCTCAATCGATGGATCCGAGAGGAGTCGCTCCACCGAGGGGATGTGCCGGAAATGAGCCGATCGGTCTTTCCTCATGACGTACCTCGCCCCTTCGAAGGATCGCGCGGGCAATGGTACAGACCGCGCCCCGAGCGGTCAACCGCGGTACCCGTATCAAGTACAGGCCCAAGAGGATGGACAATCACGCCTCCGGCGGGAACGAGGAGCTTCGAAGCGAGACCGCCCCCTCGTCCGGTTCTCAGCGTCCGCCTATTGGAAACGCCACCGCGGCGGGTGAGCGGGGCAGGAAGATGTGGATCCGATCCAGCGAAGACGGAAAGCCGGAGCCGGGGGGCAGGGTCGCTTGCTCAAACATGCCGCGCGCGGCGCGCGGCAACTCGCCGCCGAGCCCTACCCCCCGTCTCCGGAGGAAGACAGATCGCGTCGTCCGGGACCCGCAGTGGTTGCATCATCGGACGGCGGGTCTCTCCTTCGCGCCGCATGCGCGAAGGAGCTTCCTCGCCACCCCGTCGCTCTTCGCGACGAGGAGCCCCGGCTCGGTCGTGTCGGAGGCTGTCCGCTCGATGCTCGCGAGTCGCCGAGCCTTGGTCGCTGCGCTTCTCGCGGACACCTGCCGCCGCCACCCGCCGTGGTTGCATCGTCGATCTAAGAGACAACCCTGACGGTGCGCGCTCTTGCTCGCTCGGCGGGCCGACCTCCCCCTCCGGGCCTGATCGACGAGGCCGGGTACCCGCCCCCTCGACAACGGAGCCGAAGGCTCCCGCCCCTCGGGGGCGGGTGGCCGAGCGATCGGAGCCGAGAACGCGCGGGGGGGCGGCGGCAGAGCTTCGGATCTACACGCGCGGGGGGGTGATTGTCTTCTGCGCCTGATAACGACCTCCCTTGTCTCGATACGAGACCTCGCACGGTTCCGCCGCCTGCAGGAAGATCACCTGCGCGATCCCCTCGTTCGCGTAGATCCGAGCCGGACGGGGGGTCGTGTTCGAGATGCCGAGCGTCGCGTGCCCTTCCCACTCCGGCTCGAAGGGGGTCACGTTCACCACGATCCCGGAGCGCGCGTAGGTCGACTTCCCAAAACCGATCGCGAGGATGTCGCGCGGAATCCGGAAGTACTCGATGGTCCTTCCAAGGACGAAGGAATGGGGCGGAAGGTCGAGCGCGTCCCCCCGATGATCGACGAACGCATCCTCGCGCACTTGTTTCGGATCCATCCGGTCGCATCCTTCACCCGTGAAGATCTTGAACTCGCCCGCGAGCCGGACATCGTATCCATACGAAGAGAGACCGAAGGAGACCAACCCCGGACGCGCGCCCCCTTCCTCGAAGGGTTCGATCATTCGAGCCTCAAGCGCCATCCTTCGAATCCAGCGGTCCGGCTGCACCGACATGCCTTCCTCCCTCCTCGTGCGGTCCTATTCGATACGGAGCGCGGCTCCCTGCTCCCGCGGAAGGGGCGCCACGTCCTCCGCGCGGCTCTCCCCCCGGCGCTCGATCCGCACGCGGACCGAAGAGGCTCCCTTGCCGCTTCCGTAGGACGCCGTGATCGCGGCCGCGAGGCGGAGATCCTCCTCGGTCGGTTCTCCTTGCACGATGGCGACCGGGCCGCGGATATCTTCCGCCTCCAGCCTCCATCCGAGGCGCGCGTGAAAATGAAGCACCCGGCACTCCGCCTCGTTCCTCGCGACGATCACCTTCGCTTCCGGAGAGAGGCGAAAATGCCTCCCGACCTTGAGAAGGTGGACCTCCTCGCGCGCGAGCCGCTCCTCGGGGCCGAGCCTTTCGAGCCGATCGGCGAGTCGGCTCGCGAAGACCGGGTCGAGAAGCGCGCAGCATCCTCCGGCCGGCGTCGGGTACTCCTCGATGCCGAGCGCCGAGGCGAGGCGCATCTGGTTCTTTCGGCTCCGCCCCGAAAAGTCGAAGAGCTTCTCGCGATCGATCCACCCCTCCTTCTCGGGAACGGTCGGATCGAGAAGCTTCGCCGAAAGCGGACGGAGAAGGAAGCCCTCGAGCCCGCTCTCCTTTTCGATGAGACGAAGCGTTCTCCGGTGCTGCGTCATCGGCCTCTGCCCGAGCACCTCGCCCGTGAAGACGAACCGCGCGCCCCGCTCCGCCATCTTCTCCTTCGCGATCCGGAGCATGCGGATCCGGCAGTCGATGCACGGGTTCATCACCGAGCCGTAACCGTGCCGAGGCTTCGTGAGGATCTCCCAGTACTCGTCGTAGATGTCGACGACCTCGACCGGGACGCCGAGCCTCTCGCCGGCGGCCGAGGGATCCGTCCGGTAGATCTCCCCCGGGTTCGCGCGCGGCCTCTCGGGGTCGTCGACGAGACAGAACCCGGTCTGGAAGCGGAGCGCGTGCACGAGAATCCCCTGATCCCGCACGACGCGGATCGCGAGCGTCGAATCGAGCCCTCCGGAGAAGAGAGCGATCGCGCGGATCGCATCCGTCATGGTCGGGCGAACCCCCTTGGACGAAACGCGGGACGGGGGTGATCCCGTCCCGCCGACTTCCGCTCCCCGGCCGCTTCCTCAGCCGCCGAGACGATCGAGAATCGCGTCGGTCATCCGCTCCGTCGAAGCCGCTCCCTGATCGAGCGCCTTCGCCGAACCCGGCAGACGCATCATATCGTAGGTACGAACCTTTCCTTCCTCAACCACCTTGCCGATCGCCGAGCGGATCTTCTCCGCGCGCGCCGTCTCGCCCACATGGTCGAGCATCATGCATGCCGAGAGGATCATCGCGATCGGGTTCACGATCGACGGTTTCAGCTCCGCGTATTTGGGCGCCGAGCCGTGCGTCGGCTCGAAGACGGCGCATGTTTCGCCGAGGTTCGCGCTGCACGCGAACCCGAGCCCGCCAACGAGCCCCGCGAACCCGTCGGAGACGATGTCGCCGAACATGTTCCCGGCGACGATCACGCCGTAGTCCTCCGGGTTCTTCGTGAGCCACATCATCTGGGCATCGATGTTCGTGTCCCAGAGGGCGATGCCCGGATGCTCGCGCGCGATCTCCTTCCCGACCTTCAGCATCATGCCGGAGGTCTCCCGGACAACGTTCGGCTTCTCGCAGACGGTGACGCTCTTGTACCCGAACTTCTTCGCGTGCTCGAAGGCGGCGCGCACGATCCGGGTGCACGCGCGCTTCGTGAAGATCCGCGTGGAGACCGCGAGCTCCTCGCGCGGCGCCGATGCGAACGCCTTCATCTTCGGATGGGACATGAGCGCCTGATACACCAGGTCCGGCGGGTTCGTCCACTCGACGCCTGCGTAAAGGCATTCGGTGTTCTGTCGAAAGACAACGACATCGACCTTCGGCTCCTCAAGCGCTCCTTCTCGAGAGCGCCGCACGAAGTTCAGCGGGTTTCCCGGAAACGAGCGGCAGGGGCGGATGCAGACGTCCAAATCGAACCGCTGACGAAGCCCGACGATCGGGCTGTAGTACACGTGTCCCTTTCCGCGGAGCTTCGGATCGAGCTCCTCCGCCGCCTTGTCCTTCGGCTTCGATGTGATCGCACCGAAAAGGCCGATCCGGTGCTTCTCGAGAAGCGCGATCGTTCGGTCCGGAAGGGCGTTCCCCTCGCGGATCCAGAAATCCCATCCGATGTCACCGTGCACGTACTCGGCTTCGAAGCCGACCGCGTCGAGCACGCGGATCGCCTCCGGAAGAACGACCTTCCCGATTCCGTCCCCGGGCATGGCCACGATAGTTCGCTTCAACCCAGCTCCCTCCTGTTCTCTCTCCGCATGCCTCGTCGCCCCCGCTTGTCCCGCGCAACGAATCGGACCTGATCATACCGTGGCGGACGCCGCCTCGGAACCGGAATCGGACGGGGGAACGGCGCGCGCGACGAGCGGTTGACGCCACCGGGCGGCGCGTGCTAGCTTCGTGCTTGGAAGGCCATGAAAACATTGAGGATCCTTGCTCTCCTTCTTCTCTTCTTCTCCTCCTGCGCGAAGCCGCCGCCCCCCGAGGAGCCTCTCGACCGGCTCTACCGCGGGATCGCTGAGATGCCCCGCGATCTCGATCTCTCGCGCCTCGCCGGACGGACGATCCTGATCGACCCGGGCCACGGCGGGCGCTTCTCCGGGACGGTGGGTCTCGACGGGCTCGCGGAGAAGGACGTGAACCTCGGCGTCGCGCTCTACCTCTGGGGGTTGCTCCGCGACGCCGGAGCGGACGCGCACCTCACGCGCGCCTCCGACCGGGACCTGCTCGCGGAAAGCGAGGAACCGAACCTCGAGAAGGATCTCGCCGCGCGTGTCGCGATCGCCGACTCGCTCGAGCCGGATCTCTTCCTCTCGATCCATCACAACGCCGACGCGGACACGAATCGCGAGCGGAACCGCGTGGAGACCTACCATCGCGCCGGAGACGAGGGCCCTTCGCTCGACGCGGCGCGCGCGATTCACGCGCACCTCGTCCGGAACCTGGGGATCCCCGAAGGCGATGTTCTTCCCGGCAACTTCTACGTCCTCCGCGAGTCCCGTTTCCCGGCGGTTCTTGGGGAGCCTTCGTACCTTTCGCATCCGCCCGTCGAGAAGAAGCTCCTCCTCGCGGAGAAGAGAAGGCTGGAGGCGGAGGCCTACTTCTTTGGGATCGCGGAGTACTTCGCGCGCGGCGTCCCGAGCGCGGTGATCGAGGAGCCGAGGGAGACGGTTCGAGGGCCGAGCGGGCTTCGTTTCGCCGGAACCGTCGTGGACGATGAGGGCGGAAGCGGGATCGATCCGACGACGGTGCGCGTCTCGCTCGACGGCAAGCCCCTCCGCGCGCGTTTCGACCCCTCGAC
>VGIW01000094.1 GCA_016867715.1 Candidatus Eisenbacteria bacterium
CGGGGAGGTTAAGCGTTCGCGGAGCTCCGCGACGACCTCAAGGTACGTTGCCAGCGTCCGGAGCTTCGCCGAGGAGCCGAGCTCGAGCTGCGTCCCCTCGTTGATGTTGAGCGGCTGGTTCAGGTTATCCGCCTGTACGCGGAGGAGGTTCTCCCCCTCTCCCTTCTCGTAAATGGTCACGCTATAGATGATGCGTGAAGGATCGCCTTGGTCGAGGAGCCGAAAAGCGTCCAGGCCCGCCTCGCGGATGTACTCGGGGTCCTCGAGGCGGCGAAGAAGCCGCGTCGCGCCGTCCTGGACGCGCGCATCCACCGAGCTCGTCACCGTGAGATCGAGACGGTCGAGCTCGTAGAGATCGCTCGCTCCGAGAAGCGAGAGAAGCCGGACCCTAATCGCGTTCGCCGCCTTTCGATCGACGAACGGAATCCGCCGCCGCTCCGCGGAAGGGGACGCCCACGCGAGACGCGCACGCGCCGCGAGGTCCTTCTCGATCGGCGCGAGGATCCCCGCGTTCGCCAAGAGAACGAGATACGAGTCGGTCCATCGCTCGAGCGCGGTTCTCTCCCGAAAATAGGCGGTCGGGCGTCTTTGCGCGAGGATCAGGCTCACCACTTCTTTTAACGCGAGCCCCCACGCCTCCCGCTCCGAGGGATCGATGTCCGCGGCGCGCGAGGAGAGAAGACTGTTCACCTCGTCGAACCGGGATCCGTACCAGGCCGAGAGCCCGTCCCCGAGACCGATCACTTCGCCGTATCCGGAGACCGCGGCGAGCGGGAGGGAGTTCAGGTGTGCGCGGAGGATCCCGCGCCGTGCGTCGATCGTCTCCTCGCCGTCCAGATAGGCGCGAAGCGATGCCGACAGCATTTGCCCGGCTTTTTCCTGAAACGACGAGGTGAACCCGCCGGTGGCATGCCGGTACTTTTCCATCTGCGTCGCGAGCGTGCTCCCGCCGGGAACTTCCCGATCCGGATCGAAGAAGCGCAAGACAGCTTGCCCGACCGCATACGCCAACCGGTCCCATTCGACGGCCGGATTCCGATACGGGGTGTCCGGGTCGAGAAGTTCTCGGTTCTCGATATAGAGAACGATGTCCGCGACGAGCTTCGGGATCTCGTCGAACGATGAATAAACATTTTGTGGATAGATCGTCGAATAGAGAGGTTCTCCCGCCCGATCCAGAATGAGAAGGCCCGCCCGGTCCTTTTCGCGGTAGATCGGAAAGAGGCCGAGATCGACGACGCGAAGGAATCTCTCCGAAGCGCGCGCTTGCGCCTCGATCGTGTATCCGGCGGATTCGAGGGAAGGGAGGATCTCGGGGATACGCGCGTACCCGAGCCGAACGTCGTAGGGACCCGCGCCCGGAAAGCGGATCGCGGGGCTCGGGCCGGAGGCGATCTGGAAGCCGATCTCGCGGCTCACTCGTGAAAACACGAGCGCCTGTAATCGCGAGGTGCGCATCTCCCAACGGAAGAACGCCCCGGCGCCTATGCAGAGAACCGCGAGGATCGCGAAGCGGACACGACGTTTCATGTTTTCTCGGTACCTGATACCCTATTTCTCATACCCTTCATCCCGCCGGAATAGGGTATCAGGTACCGGAAACGGATGCGAGGAGACGCGTGTTGCGCCGCCCGTTGCTTGTCGAGATCATCTTCTACGCAGCGCTCGCCGCCGCCCTTCTCTTCATGGGTTGGCGCCGCTGGGCGGATCCCTGGATGGACTTCGGACGCGAGGTTCTGATCGCGCGGCGCATCTCCGAGGGAGGTCTCTTCGGGAGGGACATCCTTCACCTCTTCGGGCCGCTCTCCGGACATCTCAACGGCGCGGCGTTCCGGATCGCCGGGCCGTCGCTTCGGACTCTCTTCGCGCTGAACCTCGCCGTCCTCGTCCTCATACTCGCGGCCGGACGGTATCTTCTCGGGAGAATCGCGGTGCGCTCCGCGGCGGCCGCGGCGACTCTGGTATCCCTTCCCGTCTTCTGTCTCGGGCGGATCGGCGCGGTTGGGAGCTTCAACTACGTCGCTCCCTACTCGCACGAGCTCGTGCACGGCTACTTGCTTGCGCTCGCATCAATGATCCTCGCGAATGAGGCGGCAGAGAGAGAGAGAGCCGGATGGGCGTTCCTCGCGGGATGCGCGGCGGGGGGGCTCCTTCTCACCAAGTACGAGATGATCCTCGCGGGCCTTCCTGCGGTCGCCTTCCTCCTCGCCGCACCCCCGGGTCGAAGGTCGGGACGAATCGCCGCCGCGCTTCTTGCGGGACTCGCGGTCGCACCCGGTATCTTCTTCGTTTGCTACACGGCGGCGCTCGGACCGCGCGGCGCCGCAGAGGCGGTCTTCGGATCGCTCGTTCTCCCCGCGCGCGCGTCGGTCTCCGGATATTTCTATCGCTCGGGGCTCGGGTTCGATCAGCCGGCGCACCGTCTTCTCGAGATCGCAAGGAGCACGTCCGCTCTCGCGATCGCTCTCCTCGCGCTCTCTCTCGCGGGAAGAGCGCATCGCCGAATCCTGCGGGACCGCGGAAGGCGCGTTCTCCCCGCCGTCTTCTTTCTCCTCTTCCTCGCGGGAGGAGTATGGGTTTTCCCCGTGCTCGATCTCGCGCGCGTCCTTCCGATCTCGACCGCGCTCTTCTTTCTCGCGTCGCTGTTCGCATGGAGGAGGACAAGCGATCCGAGAGAGCGTCTCGCGGCGGCCTATTCTCTCTTCGCACTTCTCCTCCTTGCCAAAATGCTCCTATATCCCAGATTTCACCAGTACGGCTTCATTCTCGCCGCGCCCGCGACCGCCTGCTTGATCGTCGCGATCCTCGATCGGCTTCCGCGCGTCGTTCGCTTGCACGCGCCCGATTCCGCCCGCGCGCTCCGGGCCGGCTTCGCGGGAGTGCTCGCGGCGCTCATGGTCAAGTGGACGATCTTCTCGTGGAACGGATTTCGTGCCGAAAACCTCCCGATCGGCCGAGGCCCAGACCGGATCTTCGTCTCCGCGGAGGGCAACCCGCGGGGAAACTTCGCCCTCGCGCACGATCTCGTTCTCGAGCACGTTCCTCCTGAAGCGACGCTCGCGGTTCTTCCCGAAGGAGGGCTGATCAACCAGACGACCGGGCGGCGATCGCCGCTCTCGCCTCCAAACTTCATGCCCGCCGAGATTCTCGTGTTCGGCGAGGAGAAGATCCTTGGCGAGCTCGCCAAATCGTCACCGGATTACATCCTCATTCACAACCGTCCGATGGTCGAGTACCGGATGCTCGGCTTCGGGCGCGACTACGGGAAACGGATCACGCGGTGGGTGCAGGACGAGTACTACCCGGTGGACGGGTATGGAACGGTGCCGCTCGAGTTCAACAAGCAAGGCGCGATCCTACTTCGGCGAAGATGAAGAGGGAGAGCGAAGAGGGTCGATTCGCTTCGAACGAGATCCGCGGCTCGCCCAAGGATTGATCTCACCCCGCGTGCGGCCGCTCAGGCTCGACGCCTCCTTCCCGCGCGATGTCCGGCGACGCTTCCTCCCCTTCAAACCGCGGCTCTTCTCTCTCCCGCGCGAGATGTCTCACAGCTTCGTCCTCCGGATGCTCCTGGAGGTACATCTCCGCCGGCATCGAGCCGGTGATCCATGAAGGATTCCCGGGATACGCGCGGGGGCAGAAGACGGTCGAGTACAGATGCCATACAACGATCGCGAGCGTCGCCAGCCACGCCTCGTAGTGGTGGATCACAAGCATGACGTCGAGGAAACCCTTCGGAAGATAGCGCACGGCCTGATTGTCGAACCAAAGGAAGAGCCCCGTCACGACCATCACCACTCCGCCCCACACGAGCGCCCAATACTCCGCTTTCTCGACGTAGCCGAAGCGCCCGAAGCGCGGCCCATCCTCGCGTTTCCCCAGATTGTGAAGGATCATCTGCCCGAACTGTTCGAAGTCCTTCTTTCGCGGAAAGATGTCGGCGAAGAACTTCTTTCCGTTCCGCGTCGCGAGAAAGCCCAGGTGCCAAAGACATCCGAAGATGAAGAGACCGGCCGCCGCGCGGTGAACCAGACCGCGCACGCGAAACCCGCCGTCCCATCCGAAGATCTTGCGGAAGATCCACGCCTCGGAGTAGACGAGCGCAAACCCCGTGATCACGAGAACCGTGAAGGAGAGCGTGAGCACGCTGTGCTGGAAGATCGCGTCCGCGTCCATGCGCCGGATCTGCGGGCGCCGCAGAAGGCGGATGCAGTGCTTCCGGAAGTCGATGGCGACATAAACCACCATGAGGCCGATGATCAGGGTGATCGCCGCGATGTAGATCCTCGAGAAGAAGCGCGGCCATCCGGTCTTCCGGCCGACGCCGGTCTCGTGGATCTTCGTCGCGGCGAGCTCCTCGCTCACGCCCGGGTGGCATCCCCCGCAAGTCGCGCGCAGGTTCGCCGGATGAATCGACGAGTTCGGGTCCGTGCTCGGAAGGATCTTGTGCCCGCCGTGGCAGCTCGCGCAGTTCGCGACCGTCGGATCGCCCGCCTTGCTCTTCAAGCCGTGGTATGAATCGACAAACGACGCGAGGCGTCCCGCGGGAATGCCGTACTTTTCGTTCAAGAACGCCGACTCGTGGCACGGGGCGCACGTCGCCTGCGCCACCAGAACCGGGCTCACGCGCGAACGCGGATCGTTCGTCGAAAGAATCCCGTGCTCGCCGTGGCAATGGGTGCAAACCGGGGTGTCCGTCTCGCCGCGCGCGGTCAGCTTTCCGTGGATCCCCTCCCAATAGTCCTGCTCGATGCTCCGGTGGCACTTGCCGCACGTGTGCGGAACATTGAAGTGGTTGATGCTCGAGCTCGCGTCCCCCGGCCCGAAGATCTGGTGGGCGGTTCCTCCGGTCGAATGGCAATCGGTACAGGTCGCGGCGACTGTGATCCCTTCCCGGGTCGCGCGGCCGTGAATGCTTGATTCATAAACCTCAACGGGGCGCTTCTGTCGGATGTCGTGTTTCTTCGCGAGATCGATGTCCTCGTGGCAGCGGGCGCACGTGGCGGGGAGATGGAGCGGATGGACCGGGGAACGATTATCTGTCGAGGGGAGGATCTCGTGGGATCCGTGGCACGCCGCGCAGCCGGGGAGGTCCTTGGTCGTCCCCAAGATCCCTCTTCCGTGCGTCGTGTAGAGCGCGGCCTCGGCGTCGTGGCAGGCGCCGCAGGCGACCTCGGTGAGCTTTTCTTCGTGCGGCAGCTCGACGATGTCCGCGTGGCAGTCGAGACATCCGAAGCCCGCATGCGATGAGAGCGCGACCATCGAATCGCTCGCGGCCGGGATCTCTTCGTCCCCCGCCGCGTGGCACATCGCGCAGTCTTCGGATGTGGGAAGCTCGGAGTAGGAAGGCGCAAAGGCGAACGCGAGACAAAGAAGAACGATCGGGAGAAACCTCGACAACTCGCCCATTTCTCGCCGCCTCGTTCGAGGGATCGCAACTCGGTTCCTGATGATCAAGGAGCTGCGCCGCTCAGTCAATCGAGAAACGCTCAGGCTCTCTCTCCAGCCGGTAGAGCGAGAGGACGGGGCCGCGCGTGCGGGAACCGGGCTCCCAGCGCCTCACGAGGGCGACGCGCGGATCGGAGAGAAGGCGCTCGTATCCGAGCTTCTCGCGAAGCGTGAGGTAGTGGACCGGCGAGTCGGGCGGATACCAGCGCGCGTGGTAGACGCCGTGGAGCGTGTAGCTCGACGTGAAGAAGTAGTCGGCGCCGCGCGCAAGGAGCTCGTCCGCGTCGTAGAGATACCGGCGGAACAAGAGCCGGGGCCACGGTTCGTTTTCGTGCCGCTCGCGAACTTCCGGCGGGGTTTCGTCCGGCCAGATCGGCTCGTCGGCCACGCCGGCGAGCGGAACGATGCGATACATTCTTCGCCCCTCGAGCCGCTCGCGCGCCCGCTCGAGCGCGTCCTCGGAGAGAAATCGTCCGCCCGGAGCGTTCCCCTCGAAGCGATCCATCCGAAGAAACTGCGGGTTGTAAATCATCCCGTCGATTCCGATCGCGGTTCCGCCGGGGATGTTCGCCTCGACCCACTCGCGCGCGAGGGTGCGCGTGTCGGAAAGGTGCGCATCGCGGATCCGCGAACCCGCAAGGACGAGCGCCGGAAGAAGGAGCACGCAGGCCGCAACGGCCGGCGCGCGGTGCCTTGCGAGAGCATGGAGCGCGCCGAGCCCGTCGGAAAGCGCGCGCCCCGCCAGGATCGCGAACACCGGATAGAGCCCGATGCAGTAGTCGAGCCCCTGGTTCCTGAGCGACGTGATCGCGAGGAACGACGGGAGCGCGTACGCGAGGAGAAGCGCGTCGCTTCGGGCGCGGGGCCGGAGGGGAAGACGGGAGAGAGCGAGGCGACCGACCGAAACGACGAGCCCCGCGAGAAACGCCGCGCCGACGATCCCCTCCTCCGCGAGGGTCCGCATCGCAAACCAGAGAACGGGCGGCCCGTGAAGATGCCCCGGATGCCCGGTCTTCATGTGCGACGACTGAAAGAGGAACGCGTCGAGATAGCTTCGGAAGTCAAGGATCCAATACGGGTTCAGCAGAAGGAAGAGCGGCGGGATCACGGCGAGCGAGAGGAGAAGCCCGTTGAAATTCCGCTTCTCGTGCCGCAAGAGATGCGCGGCGGCAAGTGAAAGGACGAGGAGCCCCGTGTTGTACTTGAACGAAACGGAGAGCGCGATCGCGGCACCGGCGAGAAGGGAGTCGCGCCGGCTCCCCCTCTCGAAGACGCGCACGATCGCGAGGAGCGCGAGCGCGCCCGCGAAGGTCATCGCCGAGTTCGGAACGGCCGCGACCGACTGTCCCTGGTGGACGGGCGAGAGGGCGAGAACGCATGCGGCGGCGGCGCCCGCCCACGCGCCGAAGAGCCGCGCCCCGACCCTCCACGCGAGAGCGATCGCGCCGACCCCGAACGCCGCGCTCGCGATCCGCCCGAGAAGATAGAAGACGGTCGGGTCCTCGTAGAAGCGGACGCCGAACTCCGACGCCGACGAAACCGCGCCGAAGAGCTTCATCACTGCGAACGCCGCTCCGTAGAGAACGAGGAGGAGATACTGATAGAGAGACGGATAGTCGAGGAGGAGCGGGCGGAGCGAACGCTCGCCCGCCATCCCGAGCGCGCTGTTCACGACCATCTCCTCGTCGGGGATGTACGCCGAGGGGAGGCCGTACATGAGATCGGCGGCGCGCCAGACCGCGCCGGCGGCGATCGCGGCCCACGCGACGTGCTTCGGGCGAATGCGTGCGAGCACTCTCGTTCCTCCCGGCGCGGCGATCTTAGCACCGGAAGAAGGAAGAGGCACCTGTTTGAGGCTTTGATGAGAGCCGCGAAACCGAACCGCACCTGGGGCTGCTATAATGCCAAGCGGGAGTTTCATAGACCCGCCCCGAAAGAGAGGGGGAGCGATGGAAGGATTTCTGATCGGTCTCGTGGTCGGCCTTCTCGCGGCCGGGTTTTTTTTCGTGCAGATTCGCCGCGCGCGGGGCCGCGCTCCCTCGCCGCCCGCGGTCGTCGTGCAGTCGTTCATCACGGGGGGCGCGCGGTCGCCGAGCTTTCCGTTTATCGAATCCGCACGAAGGAGATCATCACGACGTCGGACCACTGGTTCGGCGCGTTCGGCAAGCGCTACCTCACGTGGCTCTTCAGCAATAAACAAATGACGATGATCTTCGAGTTCGTGATCGACTTCCGCTACAACCTCCAGAGCCCGGAGTTCGCGGCGTCGGGCGACGAGCGGGCCGGCTGGCGCGTCACGCTCCCGCCGCCGAGCCACGACGTCCAGATCCTCGACATGCTCCTCCACAGCGAGGGGAAGACCGAGCTTCTTCCCTGGCTCATGCCGGACATCATCGGGCGCTTCTTCACCGGGGGCTTCTCGGTCGAGGACAAGAACCGGCTGATCGCGGAGGCGAAAGTGGAGGCGGCGCGGCTCGCATCCACGCTCGTCGATCAGTACCAGGAGGACGCCCGCGCCTCGGCGCGGCGCACCCTCGAGATGATGGCGCGGGGCTTCGGCATCGAGAAGATCGCGATCGACTTCACCCCGGCGCGCGAGTTCCGCCCCGAGGTGGACGCCTCGCGGATCGAAAAGGCGCTCCCGGCCGACTCGTGAACCTGGCACACAAGGGGAAAGACGCCTGTCGCCAAGAAAGAAGAAAGGAAAGCCATGAGCGAGAAAGAGAAGATCGTGGGGGCCGCGCGCGCCAATCCCTTCCGCGAGATCGTGCAGCCGTTCATCGATCTCGTCCACGCACCGCGCGCTCTCTGGGGAGTCAACTTGGCCTACGTCCTCGAAGGGATGGTCTACTTCGGGATGCTGGGCTACCTCGCGATGCACTTCTCGGATTTCGTCTTCTCGGGCATCGAGCCGAGCGGGCTTCGGGACGAATACGCCCACGACATGGTGGCGGTCCTGACCGCCGGAATCACGATCGCGATGTTCTTCCTCGGGACCGTCGCCGACCGGAAAGGCGTGCGGTTCGCGCTCCTCGGGGCGTTCGTTCTGATGCTCTTCGGCCGCGTTCTCATCTCGGGAGCGCCGAATCTTTTCGGGCTCCCGCCCGCGGGCCTCTGGTCGCCTCTCCACCTCGTGACGATGGCGGGGATTCTCCTCGTGGTGATCGGGTACGGGATGTACCAACCCGCGGCGTACGCGGCCGTCAAGCAGTTCACGACGCCCAAGACCGCCGGCATGGGGTTCGCGATGCTTTATGCATTGATGAATCTGGGCGGCTGGTTCCCGACGTACGCCTTCCTCTTGCGGGACGAGGATTACTTGAACCTCGGCATCCCCGGCACGTTCTGGGTCTACACGGCCTTCACGTTCGTGGCGCTCCTCTCCACGTGGATCCTCCTCTCCCGCAAGACGGTGGCGCACGCGATCTCCACGGCGGCGGCCGAGCGCGCGCGCATCGAGGCGGCGGAAAAGGCCGCGAAGCCGGAGGAGTCGAAGCCGGCGGCGCCCGCGACCGACGCGGGCCGAGAGGCGAGACGCGTTCCGCGTCACATGTGGCTGTTCGCTCTCCTCGTCCTCGCGGTGGTGGCGCGGGAGATCCCGGCGCCGTGGGGCTACGGCGCCGCCGTCGTTCTCCTCTTGGGCTGGATCGTCTCCGCCGTGATCGCGCGAAGCGCGACATGGATCGCCCGCCATCCTCTCGGGGACGCGAAGTTCTTCTTCTTCATCTTCGCGCTCATGCCGGTCCAGACGCTCTTCGCGTATAACTGGCTCATCCTCCCGCAGTACATCTCCCGCGCGTACAGCGGTTGGATCGGCGACTACTTCGAGATCGCCGCGAACGCCAACCCGATTCTCATCTTCATTCTGGTTCCGATCATCGCGGCCGCCACGCAGAAGGCGAAGGTTTACCGCATGATGATCCTCGGGACGTTCATCATGGCCGCGCCGGCGTTTCTCCTCGCGATCGGCCCGCACGCATGGACGCTCTTCCCCTACATTCTCCTCATGACGGTCGGCGAGGCGATGTGGCAGCCGCGGTTTCTTCAGTACGCCGCGGAGATCGCGCCGCCCGGGCGCACGGGAGAGTACATGGGCGTCGCGCAGCTCCCGTGGTTCCTCACCAAAGTGCTCGTCCCGATTCTCTACTCCGGCTGGATGATGGGCCGCTACTGCCCGGCCGACGGACCCAAGAACACCGAGTTCATGTGGTTCGTCTTCGGCTGCATCGCGATCTCGTCGAGCGTGCTCCTCTTCCTCGCGCGGAACTGGATCGGGAAGGACTTCAAGACGAAGGCGTGATCGGTGCTCCCGCAATCGAAGCCCCCGGGAGGTTCTCCTTGCCGGGCTGCGGAACGCTGCGCACTGTTACTTGGATCGGGTTTCGCGGCCCGGCGCCGAAATCCCCGCCCGTGTGGGCGGGGAGGACGCGCTACTTTCTGAGAGTCTTCCCGGGCGCGTAACGTCCCCAGAAGGCGCTCTTCCGTGCGTGGTTCTTTCTAAGATCGGTCGCGTAGGCGTCGTGCGGCTGAAACCGCCCCCAATCGCTCACCTTCGGCGCGAGAGCGTCGAGCTTGCGGAGATATCGGACTCCGTGCGTGTAGTACTTCGAGATGCCCCTCGCCAGAATCGAGTCGAGCAGCGCGCGATAGATGATGCTCGCCGCGAGAAAGCGCTTGCCGATTTCCATCGCTTCCCCTAGCGGGAGCAAGCGAGGATAGTCGTTCCCTTCCAATTGGTCGGCGAGGGCGAGGAGATACGCATCCGCCTCGTCTGCCCGCCCGCACTCGAAGAGGAACATCGCGTCCGAAGAGGAGAGCTTCTTCGACGCAAGAATGATGCGAGCTTCCTCTTCGATCACACCCGCGCGACTTTCTTCTCCGAGGATCGCGATTAAATCGTCCAGGGCTTCGGCGCACCGATACCGCCTGAAGATCCGCCGCGCGATCTTCTCGCGCTCCGCGACATCGCCGGTCTTCTCGTGCACCTTGAGAAGCAGTTCGTCTCGACGGTCGTTCTCGAACCTTTCTCCGCCCGGGACCGTCCGGATCCAAGCGAGGGCGGCCGTCGCATCGCCCGATTCGAGATAGACCTCCGCGATGTCGTAACAGGCGGCCGGTCCGAGCTCGGGCCACGAGGCCAGGCGCGCTCTCTCGAATGTCGCCGGATCCTTCAGCTGTCGAGCGAATGACTCCACCATCCGGTACCAGCGTCGCGCATGGGGTTCCTTCTCTTCCTGTTTCGCCGCCGACCAGGCCCGAAAGAGAAGCTCGCGAAGAAGCTCTTCGGGGAGATACTCGGCCGCACGGGGGACGAGCGGCTCGCGAACCCCGTAGTCGTCCTCTCCGGCAAGCTTCCAGAGAAGTTCCGCGATCCGGCGCTTGTCGCCTGAGGCGGCCGCATAGTGAACGAAGAGATCGGCGGCGAACACGCGGTAGGTATTCCCCACGCTCCCGCCGGACTCATCGCAGCTTTCCAGCACTTTGGCATCGGTCCCGTAGAACGCGGCGACAAGCTCGATCCCCGTCATCGGATCGTGCACAGCCGATCGGATGTCCTCGAGAAGCGCTTCCATCTTCCCTGCCAGGGCGAACGATTCGCGATACCCGACGAACGATCGCATCCGCTTCAGTCCAGCGATCCCCGCGCGCACCCGGCGGATCTTCTCGTCCCGCGTCTCGACCATCCGCTTCACGAATTCCCCCGCCTCCTCGCTCTCCCGCGCCAGGCGGATCAGTGCGTCCGCCAGGGCTGGCGCTCCGAGCTCGATCAGACGCTTGCGAAGGTCGTCGGACACGACACGGGCCTTTCGCCAGATGGAAGAACTACCTCAGAATCGCCCGCGACAATACTCCTTGATGGCGTTCACGGTGAAAGGAGAATCAAGGAGGCCGGCTCGCAGTTTCTCGAGCAGGCTCTCGGAAACGTCTTCCCGCAAGTGGCATTCCCCGGTCCGCAGCGCCCGCGAGATCGCCGGAACCGAGAAGTACTTCGCGGTGGAGTAGTGGACGGAGGAGGCGTGTCTAACAAAGGAGTGTTCCCCCGGCTGGAGAACCACTGTCTCGTCCGTGAACCGGGTCGCCGTCTGGAGCATGACAGCCACGACTTGCGGGGGATCGCCCTCCGGGTTTGTCAGAATGAACCAGAGATGGGGTTTCGGCTCGCCGCGCCCGCGGAGATAGAGGCTCTGGCTGGCGTGAATACCGTGCATCTACCCGAGGATCTCTTCGGCGGATGCCTCTGCCCGTAGCGTCTCTTCGATTTCCTCGATCTCGGATTCGCTGCGGCCCTCGGCGAGGAAGATGTCCCGGATTTCAATGGGAAGGCTCGACCCCTGCGGATCGCGCCACTCGGGGAGGGTGTGCGAGTAGGCGCGAAGCTGCCACTTGTCCATCCGGCCGAATTCCTCGAACACCTGGCCGAGCAGGTGTTCCTCGGCGGCGGAAAGCTGATCCTTCGGAGCACCGGCCAAGAGAGCGACCTCGTGCCCCTGCCGTTCGGAAATGTGCCGATGCCAGTAGGACGGGTCGGATGGGTCGCGGTCTGCATTGATCTTATCGAGCGTGAAGCTCAACACGGGCCCGTGGGGCATCGATACATACCAGTCGAACGTGATCGGGCGTCCCCACTGGAGGAGGGCTCTCCGGTCCGCGAGGTAGAGCAGCTTGATGAGCTTCATGTGGCTCATCCTGCCGCCGTTCAGATCGAGAAGTTTCGCAGCTGCCTGGGTCGCTTTGTCTTCGCGGTATTTCAGTCGCATGCCGGAACCCTCGTCCGGGGCCTTGCTCCCCTCGCTTCCAGTATCGACCGAAACGTCACCGATGTCCAGGCGGGCCGGCGGACCATGCTCCAGGGCGCTCCTCACGCCTCAGGCGACTCCACCAGCATCCTCGCAAGCTCGAGCGCATCGGCGGGCCAGTACCGCGCGGGGCGCGGATGACGGACGCGCGGATCGCCCGTCGCGGGACGGCACGCGAGAACACGATCGGTCCAGCGCGCGGGAATCGACTCGCGACCGTGCACCGCGCCAAGAAGCGCTCCCGCGATCGCGGCGTTCGTGTCGGTGTCGCCGCCGCGCATCGCGGCGTCGATGATCCCCTCCTCGGCGCTCGCGGCGTC
>VGIW01000095.1 GCA_016867715.1 Candidatus Eisenbacteria bacterium
GCGCTCGCGTCCCTCTTCTTCGCCCTAGCGGGTCTCGCCGTGCTCGCGGCGGTTCTTCTTCTCTCGCAACGCGCGCGCCGCCTGCGGGGAGGCCTTCGCTTCGAGACAACGTTCCGCGACCGGCTCGTGCTCGCCTTCCTTCTCGTTTCTCTTCTTCCCGCGCTCCTCCTCGGCTTCGCGGGACGGCGGATGGCGGCGAGCCGGCTCCGCGAGGCGGGGGAGACGGCGGCCCGCGCGTCACTTCAATCGGTGCGCTACGCCCTCGAGCGGGATGCGATCCGCGAGGCGGAGGAGGTCGCGCGGAGCACGCTCGTTCGCAGGCGCGTGCTCGGCGTCGAGGAAGGGGAGGAGCCGTTCGATCTCGAGCTCAGCCTGAAGCGTTTCGCGATCTTCTCCCCCGAGGGCCGTCTCATCCTCCAGAACGGGAAGGTCGGGCCGCCGAACGCGCGCGCGTTCGCCGAGGTGCGCGACCGCCGGACGCCGGCGACCGCGTTCGATCTCACCGAGGGGCTTTCGCTCGACGCTCTCGTCGGGATCACGCTCGAGGGGTTCGAGGAGCGGCTCGAGGGGATTCTTCTTCTGTCGCGGTCGATCGACGAGGAGTGGTCGGCCGCGCTCGGCGAGCGCGTGGGGACCGACATCTCCTTCTATGAGGGAGGGAAGATCGTCTCGTCGACGCGCTATGAGCTGTACCAATCGGGGATCCTCTCGCCGCGTCTTCCCGCGCCGGTCTACGCCGCTCTCGATCTTCGCGGAGAGGAGGTCCGCTTCGGCCGCGAGAGCATCGCGGGGACTCCGTATCTCGTCGGGTACGGGGCGCTTCACGACTTCGACGGCCGTCCGGTCGGAACCGTCGCGGTGCCGCTCCTCTTCCAGGAACGGGAGACGGAGCGCGATCTCGAGCGCGCCTACGCGGCGATCACGTACCTCACGTTCCTCGTTCTCGCGGTCGCGGTCCTCGCCGCGGAGACGATGGGGGAGCGGATCGCGCGTCCGATCCGCGATCTGTCGCGCGGGATGGAGAGGATCTCGGCGGGGGATCTCGAGCAGGCGGTCTCCGTCCGCGCGGGAGGCGAGATCGGCCGCTTGGTCCGTTCGTTCAACCGAATGGCCGAGGAGCTGAAAAGGAGCCGAGACGCGCTCACCGAGAGGACGCGCTACATCGAGACGGTTCTCGGGAGCGTGGGGACCGGCGTGATCGCGTTCGATCGGGAGGGGAGGATCGCGAGCGCGAACCGCGCCGCGGGAGATATCCTCGCGGTGCCGGCCCGCGACCTCATGGGTTCGCGCCTCGACCTCGTCGCGGGCGGACGGCTCGAGCCCCTCCACCGAATCGTGGCGGGGCTCGACCCGAGAAAGGGCCCGGTGCACGAGGAGGAGGCGGAGCTTCCGCGGGGCGGCGGGACGGTGACGCTTCGCATCGTGGGTACAGCGATCGCCGACGCGGAGGGGCGCGATCTCGGCAAGGTGATCGTGTTCGAGGATCTTACCGATCTCATCCGTTCGAAGAAGCTCCTCGCGTGGGGAGAGATGGCCCGACAGGTCGCGCACGAGATCAAGAACCCGCTCACGCCGATGAAGCTCTCCGTGCAGCATCTGAAGCGCGCGTTTCACGACGGCCACCCGCGCTTCGGGGAGCTCCTCGACGAGTCCGCGGATCTCATCATCGAGGAGATCGACACGCTGCAGCGGATCGCGGCGGAGTTCTCGACCTTCGCGCGGATGCCGCGCCGCGAGATCCGCTCCGTTCCCGCCTCACCGCTCATTCTCGAGACGCTTCGCCTGTACGAGGACGCTCTTCACGAATCGCGCCTCGCGGTCGACGTTCCCATCGATCTCCCTGAGCTCCTCGTCGATCGAGAAGAAATCCGGCGGCTCCTCATCAACCTCCTCGACAACGCCGTTCAGGCGACAGGAGGGCGCGGCACGATTCGGGTGAGCGCGCGCGTCGCGAGCGGATCCCCGCGGAACGACGAGGGGTGGAAGCTCTGGGAAACGACATCGGAGGAGACGATCCAAGGACGCGTGCTCGCGATTCGCGTCCTCGACGACGGGCCGGGGGTGCCGGAGGAGGCGCGCGGGAAGCTCTTCGAGCCGAACTTCTCGACGAAGACCGACGGGACGGGGCTCGGGCTCGCCATCTGCCGAGCGATCGCGGCCGACTACGGAGGCCTTCTCGCGATCGGCTCGACGCCGGGAAAGGGGACGCTCGCTGTGGTCGCGCTTCCTCTCCCTCCGGCGGTTTGACGGAAGAGCCGAAGTCGGGGAAACTGGTTCGCGCGGGCGAACGAGACGGGAGAGAACGCATGCGATCGCACAGCCGGGCGCGCGGGAGGGCGACGAGAAAGATCGGCGCGCGGCTTCCGCTTCTCGCCTTTGCGATCGTCTTCTTCCTCGCGGGCGCGGCGGGCGCCGAAACGGACGAAGGGCTCTTCACGATCGCGCGACTCCGCTACGGAGGCGGAGGCGATTGGTACACCGATCCGACCTCGATCCCCAACCTTCTCCGCGGGCTTCGCGAGCGGACGAACATCCGCGCCGCGGCCGAGGAAGCGCGGATCGAGATTCTCGGCGAGGAGATCTTCCGCTATCCGTTCCTCTATATGACCGGGCACGGGACGGTTCGCTTCGCGCCGGCCGAGGTCGAGAGGCTTCGCTTCCATCTCCAAAACGGCGGCTTCCTCTGGGCGGACGACTGCTACGGGATGGACGCTTCCTTCCGCCGCGAGATCCGCAAGGTCCTTCCGGGGAGCGAGCTCGTCGAGCTTCCGTTCGATCATCCGATCTATCACGCGTTCTACGAGTTTCCGAACGGGCTTCCCAAGATCCACGAGCACGACGGCCATCCGCCGAAGGGGTACGGGATCCACCATGAGGGCCGGCTCGTCGTCTTCTATACTTACGAAACGGACATCGGGGACGGGCTCGAGGACGCGGACGTGCACAACGATCCGCCGGAGAAGCGCGAGGCGGCGCTACGCGTGGCGATCAACATCGTCCACTACGCCCTGACGCATTGACGGAGCGAACATGACGACGAATCAGGCGTATCGTTCGATCAGGCGGCGGCTCGAAGGGGTCCGGAACCGGATCCTCGCGGCGGAGGGCGCGCTCGCCGCGTTGCGGATCCTCGCGGGTGTGTTCGCGTTCTTTGCTCTCAACATCGCGATCGGCGCCTTCGTTTCTTCTTTTGCCGTTCTTCGCGCGGCGGGGTTTCTCACGCTTCTTCTCCTCGCCGGCTTCGCCGGGCGCGAGCTGTTTCTCTATTGGAGACGGAGGCCTCGTCTCGAGTGGATCGCGGGAGAGATCGAGCGACTCTCCCCCGCTCTCGAGGGAGATCTCCTTCGCGCGGCTCTCGATCTCGGGAGTCGGAAGCAGGAGGAGCGTTTCGGATACTCTCCGGCGCTCATCGACGCGCTCGTCGCGGACGCCCTCGCGAAATCGGAAGCGATTCGCGAACGAGGCGCTCTCGGCGCGGGGAAGCTCCGCCGCGCCGCCCTCCTTCTCCCGCTCCTCGCGGCGGCCGCAGCGGTTCTCGTTCTCGGCGCGCCGGACCGCGCGGCCGATGTGATCCGGCTCGTCGGGCCCGGCGCGGAAGCGCGCCGTCTCGAAAGCCTCGGCCTCGAGGTCTTCCCCGGGGATTGCCGAGCGGGGGCGGGGGAGGCGATCCCGGTCGAGGCGCGCTTCGCCGGCTACCGGGGGACCGACGTGTTCCTTCTCGTTCAAAATAACGAGGACGAAATGAAAACGTACCCGATGGCGGAGGCTCCCCGCCGCGAGGGGCGCGCGTTCGAGGCGGAGATCCCGCCCCTCGAGGAGAACGCGCGCTATCGGGTCCGCTTCGAGGGGGGCGAGAGCTCGTGGTACACGGTCTCGGTGCGCCGCCCGCCCGTCCTCACGGAGATCGCGTACACCCTCCGCTTCCCTTCCTATACCGGCCTCCCGGAGGAGACCGTCCGCGAAAACCACGGGAACGTGAGCGCCCTCTATGGCACTCTCGTGCGGCTCGAGATCGCGGCGAACAAGCCGCTTCGAGAAGGGCGCCTCGAAAGGGAGGGAGAGCCTCCGATCGAGCTTCGCGCGGAGGGGGCGTCGCTCGCCGGTTCGTTCACGGTCGACGGGCCTTTCGAGTATCGCGTGCGAGCCCTGGACGAAGAGGGGGCGGAGAACGCCGATCCGGTCCTCTACCGCGTGGTCCCTCTCGAGGACGAGAAGCCCTTCGTGCGCATCGACCGCCCCGCGGAGGACATCGTGCTCGGCGAGGGGATGAAGATCGACCTCGGGTTCTCGGCGCTCGACGATTTCGGCGTGACGAAGGTGCTTCTCGTCTACCGGAAGGGGGAGGAGGACGAGCGGAGGATCGACCTTTTCGAGACGAGCCAGCGCGTGAGGGAGATCGAGCGGGAGCGCGCGTGGGATCTTTCCGATCTCAATCTTTTTCCTGAGGACGTTGTCGTCTACTACCTCGAAGCGTGGGACAACGACACGGTTCGCGGCCCGAAGCGCGGCGTGAGCGAGATCCGCCGCGTCCGCATGCCCTCGCTCGCCGAGGTCTTCGCCGAGGCGACGGGGGACCGCGCCTCGGAGATCGAGGAGCTGGAGGAGATCTACGAGGAGAGCCGGGATCTCGAGAAGACCATCGACGATCTCGCGCGGGAGATCCGAAAGAGCGAGGAGGTTTCCTGGGAGGAAAAGAAGAAGATCGAGGGGATTCTCGAGAGGCAGAAGGACATCGAGCAATCGCTCCGCGAGGTGTCGGAGGGGATGGAGAAGGCGGTCGAGACCCTCGAGGAGAACCGTCTGATCACTCCGGAAACGCTCGCGCGGATGGCGGAGCTCGCCGAGCTTCTGAACGAGGTCGCAACCGACGAGATGCGCCGGGCGATGCAAGAGCTTCAGCAGGCGATGCAGGAGTTGAGCCCTGAGGAGATCCGCAAGGCGGCGGAGAACCTGAACCTCACGCAGCAAGACCTCATCGAGCGGCTCGATCGCGCGATCGAGATGCTGAAGAGGCTGAGGGATCTTCAGGACGCGGACGCGATCGCCGCCTCGCTCCAGAGGCTGGCGGAGCGGCAGAGGGAGCTCCGGGAGCGATCCGAGGCCTCCGAATCGAGCGAGCTCGCGGACCGGGCCGCGGAGGAGGAGGCGCTTCGGGAAGAGCTTGAGCGGATGGCGCAGGAGATGGAGGAGGCGGCGCGCCGCGCGGGAGAGACCTCGCCCGATCTTTCGCGCGCGCTGCAAGAGAGTCGATCGTCTCTCGAGAAAAAGCAGACCTCGTCCAAGATGAGCCGCGCCGCGGAGAGCCTCCGCGCGGGGCAGAAGAACGAGGGGACGGAGAGCCAGCAGGAGGCCGAGAACGACCTCTTCGACCTCGCGTTCCGGCTTTCCGAGCAGGTGGCCTCGATGTGCAGCGCCTCCAGGCAGAGAGCGCAGGCCGCGTTCGGCGAGAGCATCCTCGATCTTCTTTATCTATCGGAGCGGCAGGAGGAGATCGTTCTCTCCGCGGAAGGAATGAGACGGGGAGCCTCGATCGAGTCGCGCCGCTCGCTCGCGGAGAAGGAGCTCGAGATCGCCGCCGCGCTCGGGCGGACGATGGAGAAGATCCGCGAGGTCGGCAGGGAGGTCCCCGAGCTTTCCGCGTTTGTCCTCGACATGCTCCGTCGCGGGCGCTTGAAGGCGGAAGAAGCCGCGAGGCGTCTCGAGGAGGGACAGGCGGATCTCGCCCGGGCGCGCTCCAGCGAGGCGATGAGCACGGTCAACCGCGCGGTCGTCGAGCTTCTCCGTTCGATGGAGAACCAGAGCGCCTCGTGCAGCAGCCCGAGCGGCCAGAACCAGGGTTTGCAAGAGATGCAGCAGATGACGGAGGAGCAGCGCGGGTTGAATCGTGAGACCGCCCAGCTTCCTCTCCCCTCGTCGAACCCCGCCTCGCTTCCGATGGAGGCGCGCGCCGAGATGACGAGGCTGGCCGCCGAGCAGAATCGGATCCGCAAGGGTCTCGAGGAGCTGCAGGGTGAGGTGGAGGAGGGGGGAGAGGTGCTCGGGAAGCTCGACCAGATTCTCGAGGAGATGAGAAAGGTGGAGCGCGATCTCGAGAAGGCGAACCTCTCGCCGGAGACGAGAGAGCGGCAGGAGAAGATCCTCTCGCGCATGCTCGATGCCCAGCGGTCGCTCCGAGACCGCGGCTATCGGCGGGAGCGGCGAAGCCGAACGGGCGGGGAGATGGAGACGGTCTCCCCCGAGTCGATCCCGCGCACGCTCTCGGAAGTGCGGGAGCGAATGCGCGAGGACCCGCTTCGCACGCGGGATCTCGCGGTTCCTCCGGAGTACGAAGAGCTGATCCGCTCGTATTTCCGTTCGCTGACCGAGGAGAAGTAGCGCGCGATGGGCTTTCTCGTGGGCGGCGCCGTTCTGGCGATCTACCTTCTCACGCTCTGCCCGGGCGTGTACGTGGGGGATTCGGGAGAGCTTGCCGCCGCGTCGGCGACGCTCGGCGTCGCGCATCCCCCGGGTTATCCTCTCTACGTTCTTCTCGGACGCCTCTTCGTCGTTCTTTTTCCGGTCGGTTCCGCCGCGTTCCGCGTGAACCTTCTCTCGGCGGTTTTCGGCGCCGCGGCGGCGGCGTTCTTCTTTCTCTTCGCGCGCGCGCACCTTCGCGGGCGGATGCCCGATGCGCCCGAGCTCCCGCGGACCGTCGCCGCGCTCGCTCTCGCCGCTCTTTTCGCCTTCTCGCGTTCGATCTGGATGGAGAGCGTGAAGGCGGAAGTTTATACGTTGAATCTTTTCTGGATCGCGCTTTTTCTCTTCCTCACGACCCGCAGGACGCCCGGCGTTCTCTTGTTCTTTCTCCTCGGGGTCGCGGCGGCGAACCACCAGACGGTGCTCTTCCTTCTCCCGGGGATGATCGTTCTTCTTCGCGCGCGCGGAGAGCGGGGGCTCCTCGCGTACGCGGCCGGCGCGGCGGCGCTTCTCGCGGGGGCGACGCTCTACCTCGTGCCGCTCGTCCGCCCCGACGGGCCCGATCTTTTCGCGTGGAGGAAGCCGAACGATCTTCCGGCGCTCCTCGCGCACGTCTTCCGCGCGCAGTACGGAGAGCTGTCCGAGGCGCCGCGCTCGCTCGCGCGGTTCTTCGATCAGATCCTCTTTCTCCTCCGGCTTCTTCTTCGCGAGATGACCTTCCCCGCGCTCCTTCTTCCCTTCGCGCTCCATCGGGCGCTGAGGGCGCGGAGCGCCCCCGAGGACCGGGCGCTCGCGATCCACTTTCTCGTCTTCTCCTTCGGGCTCCTTCTTCTTCTCAATCACGGGACCGATCCGAGGGACGCCTCGGTCGCGACGGTCTTCTATCTCCCGGCGATCCTCTTCGGTCTTCTCGCCGCCGCTCCTCTTCTCGCACGCCTCGCGGTTCAGGCGGAGAAGAGGGCGGCGCGGCTTTCGCTCGCGTTTCTCGCGCTTCCGGTTCTTCCCCTCGCGGCGAACTGGACGGTTTGCGACGCGCGCGGTTTCACCCTCGCCCAGGAAGCGGGCGAGGCGATGCTCGATTCCGCGGAGAAGGACGCGGTTCTTCTCACGGAAGGGGACAACGACACGTTCATCCTCGCGTACCTTCAGGTCGTCGAGAGAAAGCGCGCGGACATCGAGCTTCTCGACCGCGATCTCAACCTGTACGCGGAGCGTTTCGGAACGGGGAAGCCCGGCCGGGTTCTTCCCGAGGAGAGGGACGCGGCGATCGAGAGGATCGTCTCCACGGGGGATCGTCCGGTGTACGCGGTGAGCCGCTTCACGGAGAAACCGGTGGGAGGAAAGCGGCTCGCTTCGATCGGCTCGCTCTACCAGTTCGTGTCGGCGGAAGAGGAGGTCGCGCCGCGCTTCTTCGCGCGCGATCATCCAAGAGGCCTCAAGCTTCCGGGGGCGCGGAACGACTACATGGCGCGCCGCTTCGCGGTTTCCTATCTCTTTCGCTGGATCGATCACTACAGGGAGACGGGAAGTCGTGCCGGAATCGCCGAGATGAACGAGCTCGTTCGCGAGGCGGGGAGCGGGCTTCGCGAGGCGCATCTCGTTCTCGGCGAGGGGGCGGCCGCCGCGGGGGACACGGGCGCCGCGAGGAGCGAGCTCGAGCGGGCGCTCGCGGCCGATCCGGAGTTCCTTGAGGCGCGAAGGAGGCTCGCCGAGCTTCTTCGCGCCGGAGGGGACCTCGCGCGGGCCGAGGAGGAGTATCGCTTCGCGGCGGAGAGGAGCGGCGATGCCGGCGATCTTCTCAACCTCGGAAACGTTCTCTCTCTTCTCGGAAGAACGGAGGAGTCGGCGCGCGCGTATCGCATTGCGCTCGAGAGCGCCGCGGGCGACACGCTCGTTCTCTCCGGCGCCGTCCGCGGGCTCGGAAGGCTCGGGCTGCTCTCCGATCACTCAAGAGCGCTGGAGACGTTCCACGCGCACGCGCCCGAGAGGGCGGACGTGAGCGAGGGGCTCGGCGACGCCTACGAGCTCGAGGGGCGCGGCGACGATGCGCTCGCCGCTTACGAAGGAGCGCGAAGACTCGACCCGGGGAATCCTCGCCTCGCGCACAAGATCGGTCTCGTTCATCTTCGGTGCGGGCGGGAGGCGGAGGCGCGGAGCGAGTTCCTGCGCGCGATCGAGGCCGACTCCGCGTGCGCGGAGGCGCTGAACGCGCTCGCGTACTCGTATGTCGAGTCGGGCGAGCGGCCGGCGGAAGCGCTCGTGCTGGTCGATCGCGCGATCCGTCACGGAGCGGAGGCCGATCTCGGTTACTATGAGGACACGCGCGGGAGAGCGCTCGCGAGCCTCGGACGAACCGCCGAGGCGGAAGATGCGTTCCGGCGCGCGCTGGAGAAGACGCCCGAGGCGGACGTGAACGCGCGCGCGGAAACGTGCGAAGGACTTGCGCGCGTGCGCGAGGCGCGGGGCGATTCCGGCGGGGCGAGCGCTCTTCGCGCGCGCGCGGACTCGCTGCGGGCGTCCGCTCGATGACGAGCGCGGCGCGTCTCCCGGGGAACCGGATGCGGCCCGGGGTGTGGGAGAGGGGATCCGCCGTCTCGGCCGGAACCGCGGGCGCCGCGAGGGTCGTTGAAAGATGAATCAAATGGATATCAATCAAACGGCGCGACCCGACGCAATGCTCCCCGAAATCCGCGCGCGCGGGAGGAAGCGCGCCGGTCTTCTTGTCGTTCTGGTCGTCTGTCTTTTCTCCTCTCTCGAGGGGGGATTGGCTTACGCGCAAGTCATCACGAACGACGACGCGCGCTTCGAACGGAAGCTCCAAGAGGCGGATCGCAATCTCCACGGAGGAAACGCGGAGCGGGCCCTTCGTCTCTTCGAGGAGCTGCTCGCGGCGCGCCCCGAGAGCGAGAAGGCGTTCCTCGGGGTCGTCTCCGCGCGCGTTCGGCTCCACCGGCTGGATGGTCTGGAAGCGCTCGTGGAGGAGCGGCTCCGGGCGCATCCGGGCGATCGGGATCTCGCGGTTCTTCTCGGAGAGGTCCGCCTCGCGGGGGGTCGAAGGGAAGAAGCGGTCGCGACCTGGCGAAATGCGGCGCCCCTCTTCGATTCGGCGGACCAAGGAACTCGCGAGATCGCAAGGCGCATGGAGGCCGCGCGCATGTTCCGCGAGGCGATCGCCTTTCTTCTGGAGGGGCGTGAAGCTCTCGGCGATCCTTTCCTCTTCGCCGATGATCTGTGTCGGCTTCACATGTTGACGGGGGACGGCGACGCCTCCGCCGCCGAGTGGGTGCGCGCCGCGGCCGGCGGAACGAAGAAGGAAGGAGATGCGCTCCGAGCGATCCGCGAGCTCAGGGACTCGGGAGAGATCGAGGCGTATCCGCTCGATCTTCTTCGGTCCATTCTCGCCTCGCTCCCGTCCGCGCGCGGCGTGCGGGAGATCCTCGCCGATCTCGCTCTCGCCGACGGAAGATGCGCCGAGGCGTTTCGCGAGGCGCGCGCGCTCGACGAAAGCCAGCCGAAGCGAGGGCGCTTCCTCCTCTCGTTCGCGAAGGGGGCGATCGAGAAGGGCTGTCTGGACGAGGCGGCGGAGGGGGCGCGCGAGATCGTGCGCGCGAGCGACGAGGCGGGCACGCGCCTCGAGGCGAGCTTCCTCCTCGCGCGGATCGAGCGGACCGCGGGGAACCCGGAGCGCGCGGCGGAGACGTACCGGTCGATCGCGGAGGGAACGAAGAACCCGAAGGAGAAGGAGAGCGCGCGGCTCGAGCTCGCTCACGTGCTTCTCGACGACCTCGGCGAGCCCGAGGGGGCGATCCCGATCCTCGACGAGATGATCCGCCGCGGGCTCTTCCCGGAGAAGGAGGTCGAGATCCGCTTCACGCTTGCCCGCGCGCGGCTTCTCGCAGGAGAAGCGGAAGGGGCGATGAAGGCGTACGACGAGCTGCAGCGGATCGCGCCGGACGATGCCGTCCGGGAGCGCGCCGTCTATGAGACCGGCCGCGCGCACTTCTTCGCGGGACGGATGGACGAGGCGCTCGCGGAGTACCGCCGCGTGATCGATCAGTATCCGCTCGGGCGCTATCTGAACGACGCCCTGTCGCAGTCGATCTTCATCTCCGAAAACCGGGACGCGGGGGACGCGCCTCTCGCGGAGTACGCGGCGTGTCTCCTCCTCATCGACCGGAAGGAGCTCGTGGAGGCGCGCTCGCGAATCGTCTCGATGCTGGAGACGCTCCAGGTCGCCAAGATCCGGGACGATCTCGCCTGGCAACTCGCCACGATCGAGGAGCGGGAGGGGCGCTATGTGGAAGCGGTCGCGCGCTACGAGCGTCTCGCGGAGGAGTTCCCCGGCGAGCGTCTCGCCGAGAGCGCCTCCGTCAGGACCGCCGATCTTTACGCATCGAAGCTCGGGAGCCTCAGGGAAGGGATCGCCCGCTACGAGAAGTTCCTGCTCGATTATCCGGGGAGTATCTTGATCGAAGAGGTCCGGCGGAAGAAGGCCGAGGCGGAGAGGCGGATGGGATCATGAGGAACCGGACGAGAGAGGCGGAAGAAGCATGAGAGTCATTCGGTCAATCCCTCAACTTTTTGCCGCTCTCGCGGGATTCCTCTTCTTGCTTGTGCCGGGAACGCGGGCGGAGGTTCTCCTCATCCCGATGGACCTCTCGCAGAGCGATCACCTGAAGGCGTACGGGGTGGCGTACTGGTGTCTCGAGCAGGGGGTCGACGTGCACTGGCTTCTCAACTACCGCGGCGGCTCGTTCCTCGCGGAGGGAGAGGACTTCATCGGGAAGCGCGCGATTCTTCAAGGCGTGCGGGTCGAGAGGATCTCCCCCTCCGAGTGGGAACGGATCCGCGCCCGCATCGAGGAGGAGAACATGGCGGACGTCCTTCTCGAGCGGGCGCCGAAGGTGGCGATCTACACGCCGCCGAACAAGCAGCCGTGGGACGACGCGGTCACTCTCGCGCTCACGTATGCCGAGATCCCGTACACAACGCTCTGGGACGAGGAGGTCCTCGCGGGGGAGCTGGAGGGGTTCGACTGGCTCCATCTTCACCATGAGGACTTCACCGGGCAATACGGGAAGTTCTATTCGAGCTTCAAGGACGCGGATTGGTACCAGCGGGAGCAGGCGCTCTACGAGACGCTCGCCCGCGAGGCTGGGTTTGCGAAGGTCTCGGAGCACAAGAAGGCGGTCGCGCGCGCGATCAAATCGTATGTTTCGCGCGGCGGGTTCCTCTTCAGCATGTGCTCCGCCACCGACAGCTACGACATCGGTCTCGCGTCGTGGAAGACGGACATCTGCGACGTGATGTTCGACGGCGATCCTCCCGCTCCGGACGCGGAGAGAAGCCTCGACTACTCGGAGACGTTCGCGTTCAAGGACTTCCGTCTCGTGATGGATCCGCACATCTATGAGTTCTCGGATATCGACGTGTCGAACTACGCGACGGCGGGCGGCCCGGAGAACGACTACTTCACCCTCTTCGACTTCTCGGCCAAGTTCGATCCGATCCCGAGCATGCTGACGCAGAATCATGTTTCGGTCGTGAAGGGGTTTCTTGGGCAGACGACCGCGTTCCGAAAACCGCTCGTCAAGAAGCCGGTGGTGATCCTCGGGGAGACGGAAGGGGCCGGCGTCGTGAAGTATCTTCACGGGAACCACGGGCGCGGAACCTTCACGTATCTCGGCGGTCACGATCCCGAGGATTACCAGCACGCGGTCGGCGATCCGCCGACCGACCTTTCACTCCACAAGAGCTCGCCCGGCTACCGTTTGATCCTGAACAACATTCTCTTCCCCGCGGCGAAGAAGAAGGAGCGGAAGACGTAGGGGTGGGGGAAGAGGACGGGATCGGCGGGGGGTGGTGCGGGTCAGGAAGCGAGGAACGCGCGGTGGACGCTCCGACATCCCCGCTCGCCGCTCGGCGTCTTCGTCCCTCTCCGGCGTCGCAAAAAGCACTCAGGAAGGGTGACGCAACCTTTCCGGGTTCGACCGCTTGATCTCAATCCGACAGGAACTCGCTTGGTGTTTTCTCGGCCGGGGCCCGGGGCAAGGGGGTGCCGGCAGAGACACCCCGAGCGCGCCGGGCCACCCACTCGCTCCG
>VGIW01000096.1 GCA_016867715.1 Candidatus Eisenbacteria bacterium
GGCCGAGCCGGGGCTCCCCGTCGCGAAGAGCGACGGGGTGGCGAGGAAGCTCCTTCGCCCATGCGGCGCGAAGGAGTGACCCGCCGTCCGAGGACATCACCACGGCGGGCGGCGATGGTGGGAACGGAGAGCGCCGGCGCCCGGACCGCTCCCCGGTTGCCGATCGCCGGGCGACATGCTATTCTCCCGGCGGTGAGAACCGTAATCCGAACCCGCGCCCTCCGTCCGGTCGGGGCGTGGCTTCCGCACGAGACCGGCGGGGAGTAGCCGTTCATGTTGCAGTCGATGCGCCAGAACACCAAGACGATCCTCTGGATCGGTAATCGCCGCGTTCGTCGGCCTGATCTTCGCCGTGTGGGGCGCCGATCTTCGGGGCACGTCGGGAAGCCAGCCCGGCTATGTGATCGGGGAGGTGAACGGACGTTCCCTCACCGTGGACGACTTCGAAAGGGCCTTCAACGAGGAGACGGCCGTCTATCGCGGCAGCGCCGAAGAAGATCTCCCTCTTCTTCCCTCGGTCACGCGCCTCCTCCGGGAGAGGGCTTGGCAGCGTCTCGTACACTCGGCGATCGTGGAGTCCGCTCTCAAGAAGGCCTCGATCCCAATCTCGGACGAAGAGATCGTCTACACGATCCGCTCGAACCCGCCCGAGTTCCTTCGGACGGACGAGGCGTTTCTCACGAACGGGAGATTCGATTACCAGAAATACCGCCAGGCGATCGACGACCCGACCGTCGACTGGCGCTGGCTGGAGAACTACGTGCGCGAGCAGCTCCCGCTTGGCCATCTCAGGCAGCGCGTCGCGGTGAACGCGCGGGTCACCGAGGGAGAGCTTCGCGATCTTTATGTGCAAAACAACGAGACGGTCGACTTCTCGTTCATCGCCTTTCTTCCCTCGGAATACGAGGATGTCGCAGTCTCGGCGTCCCCCGCCGAGATGAACGCCTATTACGAGGAACACCGGGAGGAGTTCCGCGTCCCCGACCGCGCGACGCTCGGCTACGTCTCCCTCCCGGTTCTCCCGAGCGAGGAGGACCGCGCGTACCTCCGCTCGCGGATGCAGGAGATTCTGCAGCGGCTCTACGAGGGAACTCCCTTCGAGGATCTCGCGCGCTACCACTCCGAGGGCCCCACCGCCCAGCAGGGGGGCGACATCGGTTCGTTCCGGAGAGGAGACCTCACGCCGGACCTCGACGAGCTCGCGTTCTCCCTCCCCGCGGGCGCCGTGAGCGGGGTGATCGAGGGTCCGCGATCGTTTCAGATCGTCCAGGTCGTCGAGCGGACGGGGAGCGGGGCGGCCGAGTCGGTGCGGCTCCGCCAGATCCTCATGAACGTGGAGGCGGGCGGGGAGACGGTGGAGAGCGTGCGCCTCGCGGCGGAGGATCTCCGAACGCGCGCGGCGAGCGAGAGCCTCCGCGGGGCGGCCGAGGCGACGGGGATCGTCTACCGCGAGACCACGCCTTTCGAGGAGGGGGTCGTCGTGCCCGGGCTCGGGGCCTTCCGGGGCGCGAACCTCTTCGCTTTCGCCGGAGAGATCGGCGAGATCGGCGAGCCGATCTTTCACGACGAAACTTATCATGTTCTCGAGGTCGTCTCGCGGGACACGAGCCACGTGGAGCCGTTCGAGGCGGTCGCGACGAGCCTCAGGGAGCGAGTCCTCCGCGAGAAGAGGCTGGCGCTCGCGCGGGCCGACGCGGAGCGTTTCCGCGCGGAAGCGGAGCGCTCGGATCTCACCTCCCTCGCGCGCAAGGCCGGCCGCGAGATCCGCCGCGCGGACCTCGTCTCGCGCGCCGGTTCCGTCCCCACGATCGGTCGGGACGCCCGGCTCACCCTTGCCGCGTTCGCGGCGCCGGAAGGATCGACGTTCGGACCGGTGGAGACCGACTTCGGCGCGTTCTTTCTCGTGAAGGAGAAGGTGACCCCGATCGACGAGGAGCGCTACGTCGCCGAAAAGGCGTACCTCATCCGCTCGCTTCTCGCCGAGAGGCAGGAGTACATCTTCGCCCAGTGGCTCCAGGGGGAGAGAGAACGGGCGAAGATCAAGGACATGCGCCCCGCCCTCTCGGAATTGGAAGAGGGATAAAGGAACTCGCGGACCGCGGCCGGTTCTCGCTCCCCATCACCAGAGCGGAGAGCGGGCTCACTCCTTCGGGGGTTCGGGAGTTCGCTCTTCGGCCGTTCCCTTTTCCTTCTCGTCCGGCGGCTTCTGCGGCAGCTTCTTCTCGTGCTCCTCGAGATCGACGTCGGAGGTGATCTCCTTCGTCGCCTTCTTGAACTCGCGAATCCCGCGGCCCAGATTCTTCCCTACCTCCGGAAGCCGCTTGGCCCCGAAGAGCAAGAGAACGAGGAGAAAGATGAGCAGAAGTTCGTGGAAGCCGATTCCTCCGAGACCCATGACGAATCCTCCCGCGCGGCTCGCTCCGGAGCCGTGCGCGGCCGTTCGATCAATCCGCCGCGGAGCGCGGCGGGAAGGGGACGCAATCCGAACCGACGACGAGGGTCACATCGAGGAGAAGATCGGGGTTCGGAGCGGAGGAAACGTCGCCGGCGCCGAGAACCCGGCGCACCCACTCCGCCGCTTCGAGGTTGTCCGTTCTTGCGATGATCTTCGTCGTCTCGTAGCGGAAATGGTCGGCGTTCCCCATCTCCACCACGTCGCACGCGTTCTCCCTCAGAAAACGAGAGACATCCAGCGCGAGCCCCGCCTTCCCGCAGCCGTTCAGCACCTGCACGGTGACCGGCTTCGAGGGAACGATCGGGGAAGCGGATTCCGCGACCTCCGAGCGGTCCCCTTCCTCTTGGACGATCTTCGTCGAGAGGGGGATCAGGTAGAGCGCAACGAGCCCGAACGTGACCAGGATGAACAGGCGGTTCACGAGCCGTCCGAAACGCCTCCCGAACCCCTCGCCCCCCTTCCGCCCGGCGGGCTTCTTTCGTTTGGCCATACGCCCCCTATCCTCTTTCTCTTAGAAGGAACGCCTCCCGCAAGCGACCGTACGTCTCGCGAAGCCCTTGGGGAAGAACCTTCGTCCCGCCGAGCACCGGCATGAAGTTCGCGTCCCCCTGCCACCTCGGCACGAGATGCACGTGGAGATGCCCCGGAACCCCCGCCCCGGCCGCCTTTCCGAGGTTCACGCCGACGTTCATCCCGTTCGGGCGGAAGACCTCCTCGAGGATCGTTTCGGAGAGTGCGAGAAGCTCCATGATCTCGGACCTTTCTTCTCCGTCGAGCTTGGAGAAGCTCCCCACGTGCCGGCTGGGCGCGATCATGATGTGGCCGGGATTATAGGGAAAGGTGTTCAGGATGACAAAGGAATTCGCGCGCCGATGTAGAACGTACATCTCCTCGTCCTTCCCCTCCGCCGGCTTCTCGCAGAAGATGCACCCGCCCGTCTTCTCCTTGAGCGAATCGATGTACGGCATGCGCCACGTCGCCCACAGCCTATCCATTCGACCTCCCCTCCGCGTGCGCCGCGGCCGCCTCCAGGTGTTCGGGCGTGTTGATTCCGAAGATCTCCCACCGATCGGCGACAGGATACGGGAAGACGGCCCGCCCCATCGACCGGAGGATCCCGATCGCGTCGGTGAGGTAGATCTCTCCGCTCGCGTTCTCCGTCCCGATCCGCGGGAGAACCTGGAAGAGCGTCTTCGCGTCGAAGGCGTATGCCCCCGAGTTGATCTCGCGGATCCTCTGCTCCTCCGGGGCCGCGTCCTTCTCCTCGACGATCCGGTCGATCGTTCCCCTCCCGCCGCGCACGATCCGGCCGTATCCGGTCGGGTCGTCCATCGTCGCCGTGACCACCGTCGCCGCCCCTCCCTCCTTCTCGTGGAACCGGACGAGGCCCGCGAGGGTTGCCGCGCTAACGAACGGAACGTCGCCCGAGAGGACAACGAGCGATCCGTCGAGATCCGCGAGAAGAGGCGCCGCCTGGAGAACGGCGTGGCCGGTACCCTTCTGCTCCTCCTGCCGGACGAACTCGACCCCGGGACGAGAGACGGCTCGGCGCACCTCCTCGCCCCCGTGACCGACCACGACCGCCACCCGATCGAACCCGGCCGCGCGCGCGGCGTCGAGCACCCAGATGATCAAGGGCTTATCGATCAACACATGAAGAACCTTCGGGAGGCTCGAGCGCATCCGCTTCCCCTCCCCCGCCGCCAGCACGAGGGCCGCCCGCTCTCTCACGGAAGGATCTCCAGGACGCGCTCCCCGACGCGAAGAGCGAGGTTGTCGATGAGGCGCGCCTTCCCGACGCGCGCCGCGATCGCGAAGAGAAGGTCGCCGCGCGCCTCCTCCACCGGACGAAGATCCGCGAGCGAGACGAGCGCGACGTACTCGGGCCGAACGAGCGGCTCTTGGGAGAGCGTCTCGCTCGCCGCGCGCACCGCCATCCCGGCCAGACGCTCGCCCCTCTCGAGGACGCGCTTCCCCTCCACGAGCGCGCGGAAGAGGACCGGCGCCGCCCCCCTCTCCGAGGGGTCGAGGTATCGGTTCCGCGAGCTCATCGCGAGACCGTCCTTCTCGCGGACGGTCGGGAGGACGCGGATCGTCCAGCGCCCGAAGAGACCCGCCACCATGCGGCGCACGATCACCGCCTGCTGCGCGTCCTTCGCCCCGAAGTAGGCGAACGCCGGATCGACGATCTGGAGAAGCTTCCAGACGACCGTCGCCACCCCCCGAAAGTGTCCCGGCCGAAACGCCCCGCAGAGAAGCCCGGAGAGATCCTCCACCTCGATGAACGCGCGCGGACCCGCAGGGTAGATCTCCTCAGACGCGGGGAGGAAGAGGATGTCCGTCCCCTCCGCCTCGAGGAGCGCCCGATCTTCCTCCCAAGGCCGCGGGTACGCCGCCAGATCCTCGCCCGGGCCGAATTGGGCCGGGTTCACGAAGATGCTCGCGACCGTCCGCGCGCACTCCGCGACCGACGCCCGAACGAGGGAGAGATGCCCCTCGTGGAGCGCGCCCATCGTGGGGACGAAGCCGATCGGCCCTTCCCGGCGAAGCCCGCCGATGAGCGCCTCGAGCTCCCGCCGCGTGCGCGCGACCCGGAGCGTTCTACTCATTCTCTCCTCCGCCGTCGTAGCAATGCTCGGGTCCGGGGAACGTCCCTTGCTTCACGTCTTGAATAAACGTGCGGAAAGAATCGCGCATCGACGTCCGGAGATCCGCGTATCGCTTCACGAAGCGCGGGAGCTTCCTCCCGTAGATCCCGAGGAGGTCGTGGGTGACGAGGACCTGTCCATCGCACGAAGGCCCCGCTCCGATCCCGATCGTCGGGATCGACACCGACGCGGTCACCCGCTCGGCGAGGTTCGCGGGGATCGCCTCGAGGACGATCCCGAAGCAGCCAGCGTCCTCGAGCCCCTTCGCCGCCTCGACGAGCCGCTCCGCCGCGATCGCGCTCTTCCCCTGCACCACGTATCCTCCGAAGCGAAGGATCGATTGCGGGGTGAGCCCGATGTGCCCCATCACGGGGATCGACGCCTTCAGGATCGCTCGGATCACGGGGACCATCGCGCGCCCCCCCTCGAGCTTCACCGCCTCGACGCCCCCCTCCTTCACGAGCCGCCCGGCGTTCGCCACCGCGTCGGGAACGCTCACCGTATACGAAAGGAAGGGAAGGTCGCCGATCACGAGCGCCCGCGGGCGGGCGCGCGCCACCGCCGCCGCGTGGCGGATGATGTCCGCCATCGTCACCGGGAGCGTCGTCTCTAAACCGTGGACGACCATGCCGACGGAATCCCCGACGAGGATCGCATCGATCCCCGCCTCGTCGAGGATCTCGGCGGTGGGGAAGTCGTACGCGGTCAGCATCGCGATCCGCTCCCCCTTCTTCTTCATGCGGACCAGCGTGCGGGGGGTCGCCTTTCGGCGCTCCGTTTCCATCATCGGCCTCTTCCCTTCCGCCGGGGCGTGAATGACGCCGTGCCGGTTTCGAGCGCTGCGAGCTCCTCGATCAACTCGTCGAGGAGATCCGGGTTTCCGAGGAAGTCGCACTCGCCCGCGTTCGCCACGAGAAGCGCGGACTGGTCGTAGTGCGCGAAGAAGAAGTTGTACGCCTCCTGCAACACGTCGAGGTACTCGCGCGTCAGGCTTCGCTCGAACTCGCGCCCGCGTCTTCGGATCCTTTCGAGGAGAAGATCGGTGGGCGCCCGGAGGTAGATCACCGCGTCCGGCTTCGGGATCTCCCTCTCCATCACCTCGTGCAGGCGGTCGTAGAGAGCCATCTCGTCGTCGGTCAGGTTGATGCTCGCGAAGATCCGGTCCTTCGCGAAGATGTAGTCGCTCACGACCCGCTCGTGGAAGAGATCGGTCTGCGCGAGAGCCTGCTGCTGGCGGAACCGGCTGAGAAGGAAGAAGACCTGCGTTTGGAAGGCGTAGGTGCGGATGTCGTCGTAGAAGTCTTTGAGGAACGGGTTCTCCTCCACGACCTCGAGGTTGAGATGCGCCCCGATCCTCGAGGCGAGCGCACGGCAGAGGGTCGTCTTCCCCGCGCCGATCACCCCCTCGACCGCGATGTAGCGGTGCTCCATCCTACGGCGCTCCCCGGACGCGCGTCACGAGGCTCCGGTCCTTCGTCTCCGCAAGAAGCTCGCGCTGCGTCTTCCCGAATGCCGGGTGTACCAGATCCGGATCGATCTCGGCAAGCGGCACGAGAACGAACCTCCGGTCCGGAATCGAGGGGTGCGGCACCACGAGGAGCGGGGGCTCGTCGATGATCGCACCGCCGAAATAGAGAAGATCGATGTCGATCGCGCGCGGCCCCTTCGGAACGGCGCGCACCCGGCCGAGGGAATCCTCGATCCGGCCGATGAGGGCGAGAAGCTCGCGGGCGCCCCCGGCGTACGATCCGCGCGCCGCACAGTTCAGGAACAGGGGCTGATCCCGCACCGGCCCGACCGGCTCGCTTTCGTAGATCGAGGAGACGCGATCGACCGCGAACGATCCCTTCTCGAGGGAACGGAGCGCGCGCCGGAGGCTCTCTTCCCGGGCGCCGAGGTTGGAGCCGAGGCCGAGATACGCCCGCGTCGTCTGTTCCCCCGATCGGGTCACCCGGCTCGCCCCCCCGCCCGGCGATCCTCTCCGGTCTGGATTCGGAATCGCCGGCGCGCCCTCTCGACGATCGTCGTCCGACCGATCAGATCTTCCCGAGGATGTCCCCTTCGCGAAGAACGAGAAGCTCGACCCCGTCGATCGTGACGTCCATCCCCGCGTACTTCCCGAAGACGACCCGGTCCCCCGGCTTCACGTCGAGCGGAACCACTCGTCCTGCCTCGTTCCGCGCACCGGGTCCGACGGCGACGATCTCCCCCTCGACCGGCCTCTCCTTAGCGGTGTCCGGGATGATGATGCCGCCCGCCTTCTCTTCCTTCTCGAGGCGCCGGACGACCACCCGATCTCCCAACGGACGAATCTTCATACTTCAAACTCCTTCCTCCCCGGTCCAGTCCGCGGCGGGCGGCTCGTCCGCCCGAAGCGCACCGAACCGGAACGCTTTCCGGGAACCGCATTATAGACCCTCGGGGAGGCGCGGGCAACCGGGCGGGTTGCGGTCGGAATCGGATTGCGGATGAGGTTGTCGGACGGCGGGACCCGCCGTGGCCGGCCGCCTCACGAGCGGAACGAGGATGCCAGCCCCTTCTCCTACAGAACGATCCCTTGCATTTGCCGGGACCTTGCCCCTGCATTAGGGTATGAAGAAAGAGTTCTCTCGTTCGACCGCAGTCGAGGAGGCTTTCATGATCCTGGATCCGGCACAGATGAGCGTCCGCGAGCGCTATTTCCTGATGATCGGGGCGATCGTGCCGCGGCCGATCGCGTTCGTTTCCACGGTGAACCGGGCCGGCGTTCCGAACGCCGCGCCGATGAGCTTCTTCAACGGCGTCTCGTCCACCCCGCCGATCGTGAGCGTCTCCCTCGCGAGCCGACGCGGCGAGAAGAAGGACACGCTCCGGAACATCGAGGAGACCGGCGAGTTCGTCGTGAATGTCGTAGACGAGGCGCTCGCCGAGAAGATGAACTTGGCATCGGGCGATTATCCGCCCGAGGTGAGCGAGTTCGATCGCGCCGGTCTCGCGGCGGTCCCTTCCGACCTCGTCCTCCCGCCGCGCGTCGCCGAATCCCCGATCGCTTTCGAGTGCCGGCTCGTTCGGACGATCGAGATCGGCGCGCCCCCGCATCGAACCGCTCTCGTTCTCGGCGAGATCGTCCGCATCCACGCGCGCGACGATCTCCTCCTCGAGGACCGGCACGTCGACCCGGAGATGCTCCGCGCGATCGGCAAGATGGGCGGCCACCTCTACTGCCGCACGCGCGACCGCTTCGCGATGGAACGTCCGAAGGTGAAAGAGAAGAGATGAGAAGAACGGCGTGCGGGATCGTTCTTACCGCAGGAATCTCGTCCCCTCATAATCACAGACATGAACGAGGACGCTGCTTTCGCCGTCAATCGAAATCGCCTCGTGGTGAGCTCGCTCGGCGATCCGTCCGACGAGAAAGCACACTGGCTCTCCCGGAGCCCGGCCGAACGATGGCGCGCGGTCGAGCTCATTCGACAGGTGCTCTCTGGCTACGACCCGGCCACCGAGGGACTTCGAAGAGTTCTTACGGTTGTTGAGCGCGCAGATTGACTTTACATCCTCCCGATCGCGCGGAGAATCTTCTCCGGCGTGAAGGGGAGATCGCGGAGGCGCACCCCGAGCGCCTGCCGGAGCGCGTTCCCGACCGCCGGCGCCGGCCCGTTCGTCGGGATCTCGGCGACCGCCTTGACGCCGAAGGGACCGCTCGGCTCGTACGTTTCGACGAAGATCGTCCGCATCTTCGGCATCCCGGTCGCCTTGAGAATCTTGTAGTCGAGGAAACCGACGTTCCGCGGGCGCCCCCTCTCGTCGAAGAGAAGCTCCTCGGTGAGCGCGTAGCCGAGCCCCATCGAGACCGCCCCGTGCACCTGTCCCTCGGCGAGCTTCGGGTTCAACACCGTTCCGACGTCGAGCGCGGTGACGAACTCGACGACACGAACCTCCCCGGTCTCCATGTCCACCTCGAGATCGGCGAACTGCGCCCCGAAGGGGGGCGGGCTCACCGGAGAGACGTGCGTCGCGGTCTTTTCCACCTGAATCTTTTTCTTATACGTAAGAAAGGTCGCGACCTCGCGGATCGGAACGCGCGTTCCGGCCCGCCCGACCACGTGACGGTCCTCGAGCGCGAGATCCTCCGCCTTGGATCCGGTCCATTGGGCGGCGGCGGCGAGAAGCTCCGCGCGCACCGCCTCGGCCGCGCGGAGCGCCGCGCCCCCCGAGACGTACGTCGTGCTCGAGGCGTACGCTCCCGAGTCGAACGGGGTGAGGTCGGTGTCCGACGTGTAGACCGCGACGTCGTCGACTCCGATCCCGAGCGTCTCCGCGACGATCTGCGCGAGCGCCGTGTCCCCTCCCGTCCCGACGTCGACCGCGCCCGCGTAGATCGCGACCGACCCGTCCTCGTTCAGCTTCACGGTCGCCCCCGCCGTGTCGATCCCCGCAACCCCGCTCCCCTGCGAGACGGCCGCCATCCCGATTCCCTTTCGAAGAAGCGGCTTCTTCGCGTTCCAGGCGTCGTACGCCTTCCGTTTCTCCGACCAGCCGATCGCCTCGGCCCCCTTCTCGATGCACTCGTGGAGACCGCAGCTCGCGAACGTCCACGCGATCCGCTCGTCCTCGGGGACGTTCTCCTTCTTCACCTCGTAGATGTGCGGCGAGAGCTCGTCCGCGTCCTTCTCGCGCACCGTCGTTCGGAGCCGAAACGCGACCGGATCGATGCCGAGCCGTTCCGCCGCCTCGTCCATGTGGCACTCGAGGGCGAAAGACCCCTGCGGCGTCCCGTATCCGCGCATTGCGCCGGTCGGAGGGAGGTTCGTGTAGTAGGCGTCGAAACGATAGCGGACGTTCGGGCAGCGATAGCGCGGCAAGTTCTTGTTGCCGGTGTTCGTCGGGACCGTCGGGCTGTGCGAGCCGTACGCGCCCGCGTCGACGAGCGCCGCCATCTCGATCGCGGTGAGCGTTCCGTCTCTCTTCGTCCCCGTTCTCAAACGGATCGTCATCGAGTGGCGCGAGCGGACCGCGTTCATGTCCTCGTAGCGCGTGAGCTCGAGGCGGACCGGCCGCGCGGTCGCGAGCGTGAGGGCGGAGCAAATGTCCTCGAGGACCATCTCCTGCTTCCCGCCGAAGCCGCCCCCGAGGCGCGGCTTGATCACGCGGATGCGTCCGATCGGGAGGCCGAGCGCCTGAGCGATCTGGCGCCGCGTGTGAAAGGGGACCTGCGTGGTGCAGATGACGACGAGACGCCCGTCGGGGTCGAGATAGGAGACGGCGGCGTGGAGCTCGAGCTGCGCGTGCTGCACGCGCTGCACTCGGTAGACGCTCTCGACGATCTCGTCCGCCGCGCCGAAGCCGGCCTCGAGATCGCGAAGCGTCACGTCGACGCTCGCGCAGAGGTTCCGCGACGGGTCGACGGCGCGCTCGATCTCCGGCTCGTCGTGGACGATCGGCGCCCCTTCCCGCATCGCCTCCTCGGGGGTGAAGACCGCGGGGAGCGTGTCGTACACGACGCGAATCTTCGCGAGCGCCTCCTCGGCGATCTCCTCGCTTTCCGCGGCGACCGCGGCGACCCGATCCCCGACATGTCGAACTTTCGAATCGAGAAGGAAGAAGTCCCAAGGAGACGGCTCCACGTAGTCCTGCCCCGCGCGCGTATAGGCGACGCGCGGAAAGCGGTCGGGCGCGCCTTCCGACCAGGCGGAAAGCCCCCGGACGTTCTCGTGCGTGAGAATCGCGTGCACGCCGGGAATCGCGCGGGCCTCGGAGACATCGATCGAGCGGATCCGCGCGTGCGCCTCAGGGCTCCCCAGAATCTTGCCGATGAGCATTCCCTTCTGCGGGAAGTCGGTGGTGAACGCGGGGACCCCGAGGACGAGCCTTCGGCCGTCCACCTTCCAGATGTTCTTTCCGACGACGTGGTGGTGTTTCCGGCTCATCGCGCCTCCTCCTTCATCCGCTCGGCCGCCTTCTGCACGGCGCGGACCGGGTTCTCGTACCCGGTGCATCGGCAGAGCGTCCCCGCGAGCGACCTTCGGATCGCCTTCTCGGACGGATCCGGATCCCGGTCGAGGAGCGCTTTCGCGGCGAGCAGCATGGCGGGCGTGCAGAATCCGCACTGCACCGCCCCTTCGTCGAGGAAGGCCTTTTGAAGTGGATGGAGCTCGCGGCCCTTCGCGAGCCCTTCCACGGTAAGAATCTCGTGTCCCTCCGCCTCGGCGGCGAGAAGAAGGCAGCTCACGATCGGCTCCCCGTCGAGGAGAACCGTGCACGTGCCGCAGTCCCCGGTCGAGCAGCCGACCTTGACGCTGAAATACCCTTCACGTCTCAACACTTCGCTCAAACGATCCCCGGGCGCGATGCGAAACGACTTCGGCTCCCCGTTGACCGTGCAATGAAGGTCGAGGTTCATCGTCCTCCTCTCCCCTCCGCGGCGGCGGCGAGCACGCGGCGGGCGAGAAGCTCGCCCATCGCCTTTCGATAGGCGGCGCTCGCGCGCTGATCGTCGATCGGGCGCGCCGCGGCCGCGGCGAGCTCCGCCGCCCTCGCGATCGTCTTCGCGTCCGGTTCCTTTCCCCTCAGGAACTCCTCGGCCTCGCGCGCGCGGAAAGGGGTCGGCGCGACCGCCCCGAGCGCGAGGCGCGCCTCGCGGCATTTCTTCCCGTCTCGATCGATGCGCGCCGCCGCGTTCACGATCGCGATGTCCCCGTCCGTCCGGCCGATCTTCTCCCAGGCGAGGCCGGATCGCGGAGCGGGCTCCTCGAAGCGGATCTCGACGAGAAGGTCGGCCCCGAGCACGCTCTCGTGCGCGCCGGCGAAAAACTCCGAGAGAGGAACTTCGCGGCGGTCTTCGGTCCCCTGGACCACGCACCGGGCGTCGAGAACGAGAAGGGGCGGAGCGAAATCGGCGGAGGGGACGGCGCTCGCGAGGTTCCCTCCGATCGTCGCCAGGTTGCGGATCTGCCACGTCGCGAAATCGCGCGCGCACGATCGGAGGAGACCGCCGTCCGCGCGGGCGAGCTCTTCCCACGCCTCGACCATCGAGACGGTGGCCGACGCGCCGACGACGAACTCCGCCTCCTCGCGCCGAAGATAGCGGAGCGCCTCGCGCACGCTCACGACCGCATCGAGCGGCTCATGCCACGAGAGAAGGTCGGTTCCTCCCGCCACGTAGAACGTCCGCGCCCCGCCCGCGCGAAGAAGTCTCACCGCCTCTTCCGGAGTGGCGGCGCGATGAAACGATCGAATCGCCACCGACTGTCTCCTTCCCGCCGGGTGGTCGCCGGAGGC
>VGIW01000097.1 GCA_016867715.1 Candidatus Eisenbacteria bacterium
GCCCGACCTTCGGAAGCCTCTCGCGCACTGAGACCGAAATCCTCTCCGGATTCCGCATCTCCGCGAGAGTCGGTATGCGGATTCCCCTCTCGCGGCATCTCCGCACCGTGTTCCTGCGCACCGCTTGGTCAATCGGGCCGATGATGTCCACGAGGCCTCCCCTTCAATCAAACCGGATGGGCGACAACGGAACGAGAATAAGCGGACATCCGCGGAAAGAGAAGAGCGAAGAGAGCGTGCATGCCATGCGCCCCGCAGGGCGCCGGCGGAGAAGAAATCCGTTGCGAGGCTTGTCTCCGCAAAATGAAGGGTCGAGGTCGCGCGAGCTTTCGTCGCGCCCCGCAGGGCGCCGGCGGAGAAGAAATCCGTTGCGAGGCTTGTCTCCGCAAAATGAAGGGTCGAGGTCGCGCGAGCTTTCGTCGCGCCCCGCAGGGCGCCGGCGGAGAGGAAATCCGTTGTGAGGCCTGTCTCCGCAAAATGAAGGGTCGAGGTCGCGCGAGCTTTCGTCGCGCCCCGCAGGGCGCCGGCGGAGAGGAAATCCGTTGTGAGGCCTGGCGGAGCGTGGCGAGAACCCGCCTTGGACGAGGAGCTCCCGGAAGCGTAGCCCCAGCGCTACGCTGAGGAAGCGACGAAGGAAAGGCGGGTTCGCAGCCCGCGAGCGCAGGCCGCAGCAGGATTTCCTCTCCGTCGGCGCCCTGAACTGGTGCCGGGGGCGGGATTCGAACCCGCACAGGCGTCGCCCACTGCCCCCTCAAGACAGCGTGTCTACCAATTCCACCACCCCGGCACGAAAGCGCATGGATCCAAACCGATGCTAACCGCAAGGCCTTCGGAAGTCAACGCCCTCTCCGGGGCGCCCGTTCGGCCTACTCCGTCTCTCCCGCCCCCGCCACCGGAGCCTCGGCCTCCCCCTGCGGCGCCGCCGCCTCAGGGATCCCCGCCTGCGGGAGACCGGTCTCCGGGAGCCCTTGGGAAGGAACGGTCGCGCGCCCTTCCTGTTCAAGCGCCCTCCGGATCGCGCTGTCCGCTTCCGCGGTCCGCTGCCGGCTGAGAACCGTAAGGGTGAGCGAGGTCAGCATGAAGACGATCGCGAGAACGGTCGTCGTGCGCGAGAGGAAGGTCCCCGCCCCGCGCCCGCCGAAGACCGCTTGCGTCGCGGCGCCTCCTCCGAACGCTCCGGCGAGCCCGCCTCCCTTGCTCGACTGGAGGAGAACCACCACGACGAGCAGGATGCAGTTGATGATGTGGATGCCCGTGAGAAACGCCGTCATGTCGAAGCCCCGTCCTTCCGTATCAAGGATAGTTTATGCTGAAATGATCTCCGTGAACAACGCCGCGTCGAGGCTCGCGCCGCCGACGAGCGCGCCGTCGATTTCATCCTTCCCGAGAAGCTCCGCCGCGTTCGACGGCTTCACGCTCCCTCCGTAAAGGATGCGGATCGAACGCGCCGCTCCTTCCCCGAAAAGCTCGCCGAGAACGCCGCGCGCGAAGCGGTGCATCTCCTCCGCGTCGCCGGCGGTCGCGGTTCGCCCGGTGCCGATCGCCCAGACCGGCTCGTAGGCGACGACCAGCTTCTCCTCGGCCTCGCGTGCGCCGACGCCGGCGAGCGCTTCGCGGAGCTGCCTCTCCACCACCTGCTTCTCCTCGCCGCGCAATCGCTCCTCTTCCTTCTCGCCGACGCAGAGGATGATCCCGAGACCGAGATCGACCGCCCGCCTCGCCTTCCCCCGGACAATCGCGTCGGTCTCTCCGCTCTCCCTTCTCTCCGAGTGGCCGACGATCGCGCGCGCGCACCCGAGATCGAGGAGCATCTCCGCCGAGACCTCGCCGGTGTGCGCGCCCGGCGCGTGGGGAGAGACGTCCTGCGCGCCGAGGAGCACCGGGCTCCCCTCGATCGCGGCGCGCACCGCCACGAGATACGGGAAGGGGGGCGCGAGGAGCACCTCGCGGTCCGTATTCCTCTCCTCGGCGAAACGGCGCACTTCTCCGGCGAGACGCGCGCTCGTTTCGCGCGTCAAGTTCATCTTCCAGTTTCCGGCGATCAGCTTTCTTCGCACGCGAAGTATCTCCAAGCCCGCGCGCAGCCTATCGGTCCGACAGGGCGGCGATCCCGGGAAGCTCCTTCCCCTCGACGAACTCGAGAGACGCCCCACCGCCGGTCGAGACATGCGACACGCGCGAGGCGACCCCCGCCTCGTGCAAGGCGCGCACCGTGTCGCCTCCCCCGACGACCGTAACCGCTCCCCGTTCGGTCGCCTCCGCGAGCGCGCGCGCGAGGCTCTCGGTTCCCCGCGCGAACGGCTTCATCTCGAAGACGCCCATCGGGCCGTTCCAGAAGACCGTGCGCGCCGATCCGATCTCCGCTGCGAACGCCGCTGCCGTCTCCGGTCCGATATCGGCGATCCGCCACCCCTTCTCGACGTCTCCCACCGGAACGACCCGCGTCTCCGCGTCCTCCTCGAGACGATCCGCGACGAGCGCGTCTCTTGGAAGGAGCATCTTGCGCGCTCCATCCGACTCGAGCAGCTCTCTCGCCATCCCGATCCGGTCCTCCTCCAGGAGCGAGTCGCCGATCTCAAGACCTCGGGCGGCGAAGAACGTCCCGCACATCCCGCCCCCGATGAGGAGGCGATCGACCGTCCCCGCGAGGTTCCGGATCACGTCGATCTTCCCGCTGATCTTCGCCCCCCCGAGCACGGCGACGAACGGACGCTGCGGGTTCTCGAGAAGCCGGGAGAGATAGTCGATCTCCTTCTCCATGAGAAGCCCGGCGGCGCGCACCGGAAAGTGCGCGGTCACTCCCGCGGTCGATGCGTGCGCGCGGTGCGCCGTCCCGAACGCGTCGTTCACGTAGACCTCGCCGAGCGAGGCGAGACGCGCGGCGAACGCCCGGTCGTTCTTCTCCTCCTCCGCGTGAAAGCGGAGATTCTCGAGAAGAAGAACCTCGCCCGAGCGGAGCGACCCGGCCGCAGTCTCCGCCTTCTCGCCGACGCAATCCTCCGCGAAGCGGACGGCCGCTCCGGGGAGAAGACCCGCCAAGTGCTTCGCCACCGGCGCCAGCGAGAAGACCGGATCGACCTTCCCCTTCGGCCGTCCGAGATGGCTCATGAGAACGAGCGAGCCCCCCCGGTCGAGAACGTACCGGATCGAGGGGAGCGAGGCGCGAATCCGCTCGTCGTTCGCGACCGTCCCGTCCTTGCCCATCGGGACGTTGAAGTCCACCCGCATGAGGACGCGCTTGCCGCGCACATCCGCGTCGTGAAGGGTCATCTTCTTCATCACCGGTCCTCCGGATGGAGCGCTCTCGCGATCGGGTTTAGAACGCGCCCGCCACCTTGAGGCTCATGTCCACCATGCGGCACGCGTACCCGTACTCGTTGTCGTACCACGAAAGAACCTTCGCCATGTTCCCCCCGAGAACGGCGGTCGAGAGACTGTCGACGATCGAGCTCGCAGGGTTTCCAATCACGTCGACCGACACGATCGGCTCGTCGCAATAGACGAGATATCCCCGAAGCGGAGAGCTCTCTGCAGCCGCGCGGATGGCTTCGTTAATCTCGGCGGCGGTCACCTCGCGCGAGAGGAGCGCCACGAGATCGACGAGGGACGCGTCCGCCGTCGGCACGCGCACCGCCATCCCGTCGAGCTTCCCCTTGAGCTCGGGCAGGACGAGCGAGACGGCCGAGGCGGCGCCCGTCGTCGTCGGGATCATCGAGAGCGCGGCCGCGCGCGCGCGGCGAAGATCCTTGTGGGGAAGATCGAGAATCCGCTGATCATTCGTATAGGCATGAATGGTCGTCATGAATCCTTTTTGGATTCCGAAGTTGTCGTGCAGGACCTTCGCCACCGGCGCGAGACAGTTCGTCGTGCAGGAGGCGGTCGAGATGATGTGGTGTTTCTCCGGATCGTACGAGGCGTCGTTCACGCCCATCACGATCGTGATGTCCGGATCCTTCGCCGGGGCGGAGATGAGAACCTTCTTCGCTCCCGCCTCGAGGTGGCGGGACGCCTCGTCCCGTTTCCGGAACTTCCCCGTCGCCTCGATGACGACGTCGACGCCGAGATCCGCCCACGGAAGCCGCGAGGGGTCCTTCTCCGCAAACACCCGGATCTCGCCCCCGGCGACGCGGATCGCGTTCCCTTCCCCCTTCACCGTCTCGTTCAACACCCCATGCACCGAGTCGTATTTGAGGAGATGCGCCAAGGTCGGCGCGTCCGTGAGATCGTTGATCGCGGCGAAACGGATGTTCGGGTCCCTGTACGCTCTTCGAAAGACGAGTCGGCCGATCCGGCCGAACCCATTGATACCGATCGTGATCGCCATCATTCCTTCCTTTCCGCAGAAAGGGTCTCCAAGAAAGGACCCCGCGCGCTCCCACCCGGGGTCCGGATCGCCTGGTCGGAATCAAACATAATACGTTCCGGAGCCGTGCCCGTCAACCCCGATGAAGCCCGAACAAGGAGCTTCGCGGCCTTGCCACGAGAACAGGCGCTGATGCGGCTTAGAAGGTCGGCGTCAACGAACCGCGGGGAGCGTGATCGTGACCGTGGTTCCGCGGCCGGGCTCGCTCGCGAGCGCGATCGTGCCGCCCGCTTCCTCGACGATCCGCCGGCACGTGGTGAGGCCGAGCCCCTCCCGACCGGCTCCCTTCGTCGTGAAGCCGGGCTCGAAGAGGCGCGGGAGATCTTGCGGCGCGATGCCGCGCCCTTCGTCGCGGACGCGGAGGACGATCCGTCCGGTCGACGGATCGACTGCGGTCGAAACGCGGATGCGGCCGCCCTCCCCCTTCCGGCGGCCGACCGCGTCGGCTGCGTTGGCGAAGAGCGAGAGAAGAAGCTGATGCCAGCGAGGCGGGTCGAGGAAGACCGCGGGGAGATCCCCCCCGAGGTTGGTCTCGAACTCGATGTTCTCGTACGGCGCGAGAAGCCTCACGAAGGAAACGGTGTTCCGGACGATCCGGTTCAGGTCGCTTCGCATCGACTGCACCGGCTGCTCGGAGAAGTCGGTGAGCCGGAGGGCGAGCACCTCCACTTGCCGGAGGTACTCCCTCGCGAGCGCGGAGTTCGCGAGCGCCTTCTCCCGATCGCCCGCCCGGAGGGAGATGTCGATCAGCTCGAGCCGCGTGGAGGCGAGCGCGAGGAGGTTGTTCAGCTGATAGCCGACCTCGGCCGTTACGCGTCCGAGGGCGGTGAGACGGATCTCTCGCGTCTCCGGATCCGCGTTCACTGCCCTCGCGGCTGCGGGAGCTTGGCGCTCCTCGAACCGCGCGAGGCATGCGGAGATCTCGGCCGCGATCTTGAGGAGGCGCTGCTTGGTCGCCACCTCTCTTTCGGTCTCGCCGAGCTTCCCCTGCGTCGCGAGCTCGCGAAGATCCCCGACGAGCGCGAGCGTCTCCCGAATCTCCGAACGCGCCATCGCCTCCCCCCATAGACAGGTTTGCCCCGCTCTCCTCGTATCGACCGGAGGAAAGCGGGGCTTTAACCTGAGAGATGCGCGCGTTTCCGCCGCGAGGACCCAAAGCCTACTCAGCTGCGCTCGGGCTGAGAAGGCCCGCGATCCCCTCGGCGCGGCCTTCGGGAGCGGCGCCGATACCGCGGCCTCTCCCCGCGGCCGCTCAGGCGCTCGAGCGCTGCGCGCGCAGCCGCCTGCTCCGCATCCTTCTTCGTCTGCCCCCTCCCTTGCCCGATCACCTGCCCGCCGACCGAGACGTCGACCTGGAACGTCTTCTGGTGGTCCGGCCCCATCTCCTTGCGGATTCGGTAGACCGGGTGCAGCTTTCGTTCGCTCTGGACCTTCTCTTGGAGAAGGCTCTTGTAGTTCAGGTGATCCTCGTTCTCCGTGATCTCCCGCATCTCATCGAGGATGATCCGCCGGATGAACCGCGCGGCCGCGGGGAGCCCCTGGTCGAGGTAGATCGCCCCGATCACCGCCTCGAGAGCGTCCGCCGTGATCGACGCCCGCGTGCGCCCTCCCGCCTCGCTCTCGCTTGCCGAGAGGAGCAGATAGCGGCCGAGCCCGGTCTCCTCCGCCTTCTCGGCGAGAATCTGCCGGCTCACCACGAGCGACTTGATCTTCGTGAGGTTCCCTTCGTTCTCCTCCGGATGCTTCCGGTAGAGATGCTCGTTGACGACGAGCCCGAGCACGGAGTCGCCGAGAAACTCCATCCTCTCGTTCGACTCGCCGCGCAAGGAGGCTCTTCCGTTCAAGAACGAACGATGAATCAGCGCCTGGTTCAGAAGCGCGAGATCGCGGAAACGAACGCCCAGCCTCTCTTCCAGTTGGCGAAGGGTCTCTCGGCGCTTGGCATGCAGGGTTTGCGTGTCAACGGAAGCGGATGAGTTCCTCCGAAAACGGAACCATTGCTTGATCTTTTCCAACATAAGTTCGGTCTCGCTTCATCACCCTCATGATTCGAACCTCTTGACAAGCAAACTGACGTTGTGGCCTCCGAACCCGAGGGAATTGGACAATGCCGCCCGGATCCGGACCTCGCGCGCCTTGTTGGGAACGTAGTCGAGGTCGCATTCCGGGTCAGGGTGTTCATAGTTGATCGTCGGCGGGATCACGCCATTCTCCACCGCCAGAACGGTCGCGACGAACTCGATTCCTCCGGCCGCGCCCAGAAGGTGGCCGGTCATCGACTTGATCGAGTTCACGAGGATCCGGTCCGCATGGGCGCCGAAAACGCTTCGGATCGCGTGGCTCTCGATCTTGTCGTTGAGCGGGGTCGAGGTCCCGTGGGCGTTGACGTGGCCGATCGCGTCGAGCGGCAAGGCGCCCTCGCGCACCGCGAGCATCATTGCCCGCGCGGCCCCCTCCCCCTCCGGCGTCGGGGCGGTGATGTGGAAGGCGTCGCCGGTCGATCCGTAGCCCGCGATCTCCGCGCGGATCCTCGCCCCGCGTTTCTTGGCGTGTTCCAGCGATTCGAGCAGCACGACCCCGGCCCCCTCGCCGATGACGAAACCGTCCCGCTCGCGGTCGAACGGACGGCTTGCGTGCGCGGGGGCGTCGTTTCGGGTCGAGAGAGCCTTCATGGAGGAGAAGCCTCCGATCGACATCATCGTGATGCTCGCCTCGGCGCCGCCGCAGAGGATGAGGTCCGCGTGCCCCGCGTGGATCAAGCGGAAACCCTCCCCGATCGCGTGAGCGCCCGAGGAACACGCCGAGACGGGGGAGAAGTTCGGACCGCGCGCGCCCGCGCGGATCGAGACCATTCCCGACGCCATGTTCGCGATCATCATCGGGATGAAGAAGGGACTGATGCGCCCCGGTCCCTTCTCGATCAGAAGCCGATGCTGGGCCTCGAACGTCTCCATCCCGCCGATGCCGCTCCCGATGAGAACGCCGAAGCGGTCGCCGTCGACGCGGGCCGTGTCGATCCCCGCGTCCTGGACCGCTTGGTCGGCCGCCGCGATCGCGAACTGCGTGTAGCGATCCATGCGGCGCAGCTCCTTCGGCGGCACGTACTTCGTCCCGTCGAAGTCCTTCACCTCCGCGGCGAATCGGACGTCGAATCCCGACGCGTCGAACCGCGTGATCGGTCCGACGCCGTTCTTGCCGGCGACGAGAGCTTCCCACATGGTCGTCGCATCGTTTCCGACGGGAGAAACCGCTCCCAGGCCGGTCACGACGACGCGCGCTTCGTTGTTCATAGATCCTTCCGAGCGGGCGAGGGAATCTCCCCGCCTACTTCGACGCGTGCTCCTTCAGGTAGTTCACGGCTTCCCCGACCGTGGTGATCTTCTCCGCCTCCTCGTCGGGGATCTCGACGTTGAACTCCTCCTCGAGAGCCATGACGAGCTCGACGGTATCCAAGGAGTCCGCGCCCAGGTCATCGATGAAGCGCGCATCCGGCGTAACCTGATCCGCGCCGACGCCGAGCTGCTCCATGATGATCTCCCGCACTCGATCTTCGTAAGACATGTCTTCTCTCCTCCTCCCGCCTGCGCCATGCGGCGGGTTCTTCATGCCATGACCATTCCGCCATCGACGTGAACGACTTGTCCGGTGACATACGCGGAGGCCGGCGAAACGAGAAACGCCACGATCTCCGCCACGTCTTGGCTTTCGCCGAGCCTCTTCAGGGGGATCAGATCCATCAACGACTGGCGAGCCTTGTCGGAAAGAACATCGGTCATCGCCGTTCGAATGAAACCGGGGGCGACGGCGTTTACCGTGATGGAGCGCGAGGCGAGCTCCTTCGCCACCGCCTTCGTGAACCCGATGATCCCCGCCTTCGACGCGGCGTAGTTCGCCTGTCCCGCGTTTCCCATCACGCCGATCACCGACGCGATGTTGACGATCCTCCCGCCCTTCGCCTTGAGCATGAGACGCGACACCGCCTTCGTGAAGTTGTAGGTCCCCTTCAAGTTCACCGCGATGACTGCGTCCCACTCCTCCTCCTTCATGCGAAGGAGAAGAGCGTCCCGGGTGATCCCGGCATTGTTGACGAGGATATCAACGCCGCCGAGCTTTTCCACCACTTTTTCGACGCAAAGGTCGACCGCCGCAGCGTCCGCCACGTTCACCCGGAGCGCGACGGCGCGCCTCCCGAGCCCCCGGATCTCCCCCGCCGTCTCCTCTGCCTTCTCCTCGTTGACGTCGACGACCGCGATGTCCGCCCCCATGCCCGCCAGCGTGAGCGCGATTGCCTTGCCGATGTTCTGCGCCGCGCCGGTCACGAGGGCGGTCTTCCCCTCCAGCACTCCCGCCGCCCAGGATGTCCGCTCGTCTTGTTCCATCTCTTCCTACTCCTGCTTCGAGGCGACCGCCTTTCGGAACGACTCGGGTCCGTCCACGCTCTCCACCTCGAACGCGCGGTCGATCTTTCGCGCAAGCCCTTGCAGCACGCGCCCGGGCCCGACCTCGTAAAAACGCGCGAAGCCTTCCTCCCCCATCCGGCGCATCGATTCCTGCCAGCGGACCGCCCCTCGGAGCTGGCGGACGAGCGCGTCGCGGAGATCTTCCCCTCGAACGAGCGGAACCCCGTCCACGTTGACGACCACGGGGACCTCGGCGTCGCGGAACGGCGTGGCCCGGAGCGCCTCCTCGAGACCTTTCGATGCGTGCGCCATCAACTCCGAATGAAAGGCGCCGCTCACGGGTAGCGGAAGGGCCCGCTTCGCGCCCCGCTCGGACGCGAGCCGCATCGCCTTCTCCACCGCCGCCGGCTCTCCGGAGATCACGAGCTGCCCTGGCGCGTTGAAGTTCGCCGGCTGCACGACCCCGACCTCCTCCGCCTCGCGGCAGATCTGCACGACCTCCGCCTCGGCGAGCCCCATCACCGCCGCCATCGTGCCGGGACGCGCGAGGCCCGCCTCGAACATCAGCTCCGCCCGCCGCTTCACCGCGGCGATCGCGTCCTTCGGCTCGAGGACCTTCGCCGCGACGAGCGCCGAGTACTCCCCGAGGCTGTGGCCCGCGACGATCCCGGGTCGGATCCCCTCCTTCCCGAGAAGGCGGAGAAGCGCAAGGCTCACGACGAGGATCGCGGGCTGCGTGTAGCGCGTCTCGCGGAGCGTCTCCTCCGGACCCTCGAAGGCGAGCTTCGAGAGAGGATATCCCATGATCGCGTCCGCGCAATCGAAGACCTCGCGCGTCTCCGGATACTCGTCGGAAAGGCTCTTCCCCATGCCGACGTACTGCGATCCTTGACCTGGAAAGAGAAATCCGAGGCTCGTCATCACACCCTCGCGATCGCGGCCGCCCATGTGAAGCCGCCCCCGAAAGCGACCAACCCGATCAGCATGCCCGGCCGGCAGTGCCCGCCGCGGACCGCCTCGTCGAGCGCGATCGGGATCGACGCGGCCGACGTGTTCCCGAAGCGCTCGAGGTTCACGTATACCTTCTCGCGCGGCACCTCGAGCCTCTTCGCCACCGCCTCCATGATGCGGATGTTCGCCTGGTGCGGGAAGAGCCAGTCGAGCTCCGGACCGGTGTGGCCCGCCTCCTCGAGCGCCCGAAGACCCGCGCCGCTCATGTGGGTCACCGCATGCTTGAAGACGTCGCGGCCGGTCATGTGGATCTTGTGCTTCTTCTTCTCCACCGACTCGACGGTCGCCGGCATGCGGGAGCCGCCCGCCGGTTGATGGAGAAGCTCCCAGAGCCTCCCGTCGCTTCCGAAGTTGATCGAGAGGATCCCGCGATCCTCCTCGCACGCGCCGATCACGACCGCCCCGGCGCCGTCGCCGAAGAGGACGCACGTGTTTCGGTCCTCCCAATCGACGATCTTGCTCAGCGTCTCGGCGCCGATGACGAGCACCCGGCGCGCCTGGTCCGTCTCGATGAGCCCCTTTCCGAGCGCCATCCCGTAGATGAATCCGGAGCACGCGGCGCTGACGTCGAAGGCGGCCGCGCGGACCGCGCCGATGTTCGCCTGCACGATGCACGCGGTGGAGGGGAAGAGCATGTCGGGCGTCGCCGTTCCGAGGATCACCGCATCGAGATCGGCGGGAGAGATCCCCGCCGCCTCGCACGCGCGAAGCGCCGCGGGGGAAGCGACGTCCGAAGTCGCCTCGTTCTCCGCGGCGATGTGCCGGACGCGGATCCCCGTCCTTGTCATGATCCACTCGTCCGTCGTGTCCACGATCTTCGCCAGATCGTCGTTCGTCAGAAGCTTCTCCGGGACATAAGCCCCGGTCCCCAGAATGCACGTTCGCCGCTTAGTCAACCGCCACCTCGTCGTAGGCCCGGGTTCTCTTTCCGATCTCCCGGCTGATGTCGTACCGAACGAAACGGCTCGCCGTTCGCACCGCGTTCGCGATGGCCAGGGACGAAGAACGGCCGTGGCTAATCATGCAAACCCCGTCGATCCCGAGGAGAGGAGCCCCCCCGTATTGTTCGTAGCTCAATTGATCTTTCAAGTGCGAAAGAGTCGGCTTGAGGAGCGCGGCGCCGATCTTCGCCCTCGGGTGGCGCGCGATCTCCCCTTTCAGGAAGCCGAGGATCATCGCGACCATCCCTTCGGCGAACTTGAGGATCACGTTCCCGACGAAACCGTCGCAGACCGCGACATCGACCTCTCCCCTGAACATCCCGACCGCCTCGACGTTCCCGGCGAAATTGAGGCTGCTCTTCTCGAGAAGCGGAAACGCCTCGCGCGTGAGGTCGTTCCCCTTCGTCGGCTCCTCCCCGATGTTGAGAAGGCCGACGCGCGGGTTCTCGCGCCCGAGGATCTTCTCGGCGTAGACCGCGCCCATGTGGGCGAACTGGACGAGATCGGTCGGGCGGCAGTCCTTCGTGGCGCCGATGTCGAGGAGAACGAAGCCGTCCTTCTCGTTCGGGACGAACGTCGCGATGGCGGGGCGGCGGACGCCCGGTAGGCGCCCGAGGATGAGGAGAGACGCGGCGACGACCGCGCTCGTGTTCCCCGCGCTCACGAACGCGTCGGCTTTTCCCTCCTTGTGAAGCTGAAGCCCGCGCGCGATCGAGGAGTCGCGCTTTCGCCGGGAGGCGGCGGCGCCGTGCTCCTCCATCTGGATCGTCTCGCTCGCGTGCTCGACCTCCACGCGGGGGTCGAAGTCCCCGTGGACGGCGAGCTCGCGGCGGATCCGCTCCTCGTCGCCGACGAGGATGACCCCGACCTCCTCGGAGTTCTCGCGAAGGAACCGCGCGACGCCGGCCGCCACGGTTCCGACGCCCGAGTCCCCGCCCATCGCATCAACGGCGATCCGCAAGTCGCGTCCCCCGCGTCTTACTCGACGATGACGACCCGTCGTCCTCGGTAGTAGCCGCAATGCGGGCAGATGCGGTGCGGCGGCTTCGGCTGTCCGCAGTGGGAGCAGAGAGTCGGCCGCACCACGGCGAGCTTCTGATGCGTGCGTCTCTTCCTCTTTCGGGCTTTCGAGATACGCCTCTTCGGCAGACCCATGACTAGTCCTTCTTTCCGAGGTTCCGGCTCAGGTTGCGGAGGGCCTCCCACGCGGGATGTCCCTCCTCGATGCGGCAGCCGCAATCC
>VGIW01000098.1 GCA_016867715.1 Candidatus Eisenbacteria bacterium
CGAGGCGGAGAAGGCCGCGTTGCAGGCCACGCTCGCGAAGACCGACTCCGAGATCGACCGCCTCGTGTACGACCTGTACGGGCTGACCGCTGAGGAGATCGCGATCGTGGAGGGGGAGCGGTGATGGAGTGCGCCAGGAGGTCCCGTGGTCGGTAGTAGCCGCGCCCCGCAGGGCAAGAGAGCGAAGCCCAGGCTCGTGAAGGACAGCGCCTTCGTCCTTCAGTTCCGCGTCGAGCTTCTCGGCATCGAGCCCCCAATCTGGCGGCGCATTCAGGTCCCCGAGGACTACACCTTCTGGGATCTCCACGTGGCGATCCAGGACTCGATGGGGTGGTTCGACAGTCACCTGCACGCGTTTCGGGTCGTGGGCATCGCAGGCGACATTGGTGTTCGCGACGAGGATGAGATCGGTCCGTCCGAGACGCGACCCGGGTGGAAGATCCCGATCCGTGAGACCTTCAACGACGGCAGCCCGCTTGCGGCCTACGAATACGATTTCGGCGACTCCTGGGTCCACGAGGTGCGCTTCGAGGGCTACTTCCCGACCGAGAAAGACATCAAGTATCCGCGCTGCCTCGACGGCGCCCGACACTGTCCCCCGGAGGACTGTGGAGGTGTCGGCGGGTATGAAAACTTCCTGCGTGTCATCGCCGACTCGAAGGACCCGGAACACGCGTCCATGCTCGAATGGGTCGGCGGATCGTTCGACCCCGGGGAGTTCGATCCGGCCAAGGTCGAGTTCGACGACCCGAAGGAGCGGTGGCGGATCGCGTTTCAGGAGGCCAGCGAGTGATCTCGGATCGGCCCCTGCGGTCATCGAGAAGGAGACATGCCCCACAGGAGAGCCGCTTGAGAGACAAGAGGGAACCCCTCTCACCTCGAATGGGGCACTCGCTCTTGAAGTGGTTCAAGGACTTGGGGCAGCTCAGGGTGATCCCGTGCGGGAGGAGCACAATGGGTGAAGTCGTAACCTACCAGGCAGGGGCCTTTTCCCAGGTCAACCTCGAAGACGGGTCGAAGCTCCTCGTGTCAATCGGGCCTCTGGACGTTCGCATCTTCGGACTCCACGGAGGACCCCGTGGTGACCCGTTACTGAACAAGCTCCTGTGGGTCTACAACCCCGGCAGGCTGTGGCTTCTGAAGTGGTTCTTTCTCCGGAGCGCGAGAGACGCTTTGCTACAGTCGATCGTCACTACACTCGTTAGCTGCACGGACCTGCCCGCGGCGCGGGACAGCCTCGGTGCTCTTACGGAGACACGACCTGCTTCCGAGGCACGCATGACCCCTGCCCAGTGGGCCCGTTTCGCTCTTGATCAGTTGTTCTCCGAGAAGTGGGATCGTCTGCGTCGTGAGTTTCACGGCCGGGAGACTTCCCGGAGCGGGTCCGTGGCAGAAATCGACGATGTCCATTTCATCACGGCTCTACTTGGCGCGCAACTGCAGCTTCTGGGTTTCGCCTCAGTCCATGCCAATGAAGACGTGGGGATCGAGGTGACCGCCCTGATCCACGGGGAGTATTTCGAGCGCGTGCCACCTCAAGGCCGAGATCTGTGCGAGTCCACATACACCTACTCCAATCAGCTGATCGCTGAGTATGGCCGCAAAGGTATGTCCGGATATGGTGCCATCGCTGATGGCCTCACACATTGTCTGGGGCTTCGACCAGAACATCCAGACACCAGGAGCTTCCGTGCGACATTGGAGGCAGAGTTTGCCGCTCTCGGAGAGACGTGGCGCGCTGATATTCGCGCGAACTGTCAATAGGCGCCTCGTAGTTGCCACCGTCTCCCCAGGGAGAGGTCGCCGGCCGTCTCTGCGCAAGCGGATGTACCTGTGGAGATTGCCAGAAACCGGACGGAGCCTCTCCCTCGGTGCGGAGCCCCAGGATGACGAGGATGGCAGCATAGCGGGCAGAGCCTGCGGCAAACGCCGCGACTCTTTACGTGGAACGTCGGCACGTCGCGGGGCGGACTTGGGCTATCCTGCGACACATTCCAGGTGAGACCCTGGAAAAGGAGAGGGGAAGGTTCGGATCCAAGAGAAATGGCTCTGTGGGTGGGACAATAGGAGTGGCCCGTCAAGAGAATAGAGCCTCATAGAGAAAGCCACCCTCGTGTCCCCGAGTTCCACACTTCGACCCTGGAGTGCCAGCCGTGCGAAATCGACGCAAGTCGTTGAGGGCCCTTGAAGAGACAGTCGCCAAGCTGAATCTGAGAATATCCCAATACCTTCTGGGGAAACTCCGCCCAACCTATTCTCCTCAAGACTCAAGCATGCTTGCCGCCGCAACTACGGCCGCCCTCTTCGGCGAACCTCCGGATGACCCGCGTGTAGCGGCCTACAGGCAAATCATCCGGAAGACATCACGAGAGTAATTGAGGGCGTCACGGACGATGTGATTCTGCGTGGAGTAGTGACAATTGCCGTACGCTACTATATGTACTTGGAGTGTGAAAGGAAGAGTGGAAGGGCATCACGCGCAGTGCGCGCCATGGAGCAATTGGAGCGCCTTGGCATTGCTGTTCCTGACTATGGTGGTCAAACCCCGGAGCTTCTCACCGAGATCGCCAGACTATTCCTGCCATCACTTACGGGCACGCCGAATGGGCCTCATGAGTCTTTCAATCTAGAGAACAATGTCGCGCTGCAGGCAGCGATCCAAAGACTTGAGACCCTCTTCCCACCCCCCTTGGAACGCCCCGTTGTCCTGGCCGATGGATTGGTGCTGGGGGAAGAGGATGTTGTCCAAGAGACTGTGTTCAAACTTGAAGAGCGAGGCATTCTCAAGGCCGGCCTTCGTGTTTATGGCCGATACCCCATCACTCCCGTGGGGATGACGAAGAAAGAAGCGGCCGAGCGCCTGTCAATGGAATACGAGGTGTTTCGAGCTGAATGGGAAGGGAAGAGCTCGGATCAGTACATCTGGTATCTCGAAAGGGCGACCCGTCGAAGAGAGAGAAGAGCGGAACGGGAGTTGTCTGCGGGGCCGGATCCGGACGTTGAGGGAAGAGGCATGAGCACCGGGGTGAAGATCGTTCTTGCCCTCCTGGTTACCCTTGTCGTGGTGAGTATCTACGCAGTACTATCCTACTCCCCATAGCCCCGATGTCGATGAGGGCCCTACTGGCGCCACTCGCTTTCGCGCATCGTGCGCCACGCGTCTCCCCAGGCGGCAGCGCGAGGCGGAGAGGCGCCCGACGGCCCCGGCGCCCCGTGTCGCGCGTGTGCGCGAGGGACACAGGCGGCATCGCTCGGCGTAGCGTGCGTCGGCGCGTGGAGCCTGCGCGTGAGGCCCCTGCGCCCTGTGGAGCGCGTGTGCGCCCGTTCCCCAGGCGGCAGCGCGGCCGCCCCTGCGTTGGGTTTGACGATCTCGGCGTTCTCGTGGAAGGCACAGATACGGTACGCATCCAAGAAGAGCCCCGTGGAGCCCTCGGCCAGCCGAGAATCTGCCCGGCCTGACGGCCGGAACCGGCAAGGATGGGATCTTGGTGTCAGGCTACGGAATCCTGCCGCTTTTTATGAAGTCTCGTAGTCCGGCACCGAATACCCGTTTCATGTACTCCGTTCCGTAAGTTCGGAACGCCCCCCTGGTCCCCGTCCCCCGTGTCCCTATCTCCGGTATCGGTAGTACGCGGCGCAAGCTCCCTCGGAGGAGACCATCGTCGCCCCGAGAGGGTGCTCCGGAACGCAGGCGGTTCCGAACGCCGGACACTCCGGCGGTTTCTTTATGCCTTGAAGGATGAGACCGCTGATGCAGATCGGGGACTCCTCGGCCGTTCGCGAGGCGACGTCGAAGCGCGTCTCCGCGTCGAACGCCGCGAACTCCTCGGCGAGACCGAGCCCGCTCCGAGGGATCGACCCGATGCCTCGCCACTTTCGGTCGGTCACGCGAAAGACGCGGGCGATGAGGGCGCGCGCGGCGGCGTTCCCCTCGTCGCGCGCGGTGCGGGCGTACGCGTTCTCCACCTCCGCCCTTCCTTCCTCGAGCTGCCGGACGACGAGAAGAATCCCCTGAAGGATGTCGAGCGGCTCGAAGCCGGTCACGACGATCGGGACGCGGTGCTTCTTCGCGATCGGAACGTACTCCTCGGTCCCCATCACCGCGCAAACATGCCCCGCCGCAAGGAACCCCTCGACCCGATTCCCCGGCGAGGAGAGGATCGTCTCGATCGCCGGCGGCACGAGGACGTGCGAGACGAGCACGGTGAAGTTGCGAAGGCCGAGCTCGCGCGCCTGAAAGACCGCCATCGCGTTCGCCGGCGCGGTCGTCTCGAAACCAACCGCGAAGAAGACCGTCTCCCGCTCCGGGTTCTCGCGCGCGATGCGGACCGCGTCGAGAGGCGAGTAGACGATGCGGACGTCCCCTCCCGCCGCGCGCACCGAGAGAAGATCGGTCTCGCTTCCGGGAACGCGGAGCATGTCGCCGAACGAACAGAAGATCACGCCGGGGCGCGAGGCGATGGCGATCGCCCGGTCGATCTGCTCGATCGGCGTCACGCAGACCGGGCAGCCGGGACCGTGGACGAGCGTGATCTCTTCGGGAAGAAACGTGTCGACGCCGAAGCGGACGATCGAATGCGTTTGCCCGCCGCAGATCTCCATGATCGTTCGAGGGCGAATGGTCGCCCGTCGAATCTCCTCGGCGATCCGGCGCGCGGCGGCCGCGTCCCGGTACTCGTCGATGTACTTCATGTCTCTTCCCGGTCGGCCGCCTCGCCCATCTCGCGGAGAAGCTCGAGCGTCTTCCGAGCCTCTTCTTCGTCGAGCGTGCTGATCGCAAAGCCGACGTGGACGATGACGTAATCCCCGACGCCCGCCTCGGGAACGTACGCGAGCGCGACGTCCTTCACCACGCCGCCGAAATCGACTTTCCCCATTCGCGTGAGCGGATCGTCGCCCGAGATGCTCCGGATCTTCCCCGGAACGGCGAGACACATCAGCGTTCCTCCTCGGGGGGACGCGCGCGCGCCGACGACGACGCGAGCGCCGCCGCTTGTCCGAGCGCGATCCCGCCGTCGTTCGGCGGGACCCTCTGATGCCAGTACGGGCGGAAGGCGCCCGCGCGAAGCGCCCGCACCGTCCTTCTCAAGAGATAGTCGTTCTGCCAGCAGCCGCCCGTGAGAAGGACGCGCTCCTCGCCCACCTCGCGCGCGACCGCGGCGATCGAGGAGGCGAGGGCGTTGTGGAACTTCGCGGCGATCGCGCCGGCACTTGTCCCCCGCGCGGCGTCCTCCAGGATAGCACGGACGATCGGTTCCCAGTCGACGAGGAGCCGGTCCTCGCCGCGCGCGAGGCGGAACGGATACTCCTCGTCGGGCGCGGAATCGGGAATCGCGAACTCGAGCTCCATCGCCGCCTGTCCCTCGAAGCTCATCGTCTGGCGGATTCCGAGAAGCGAGGAGACCGCGTCGAAGAGGCGTCCCGCGCTCGTCGTCACGGGAGACTGAACGCGTTTCGCGAGCATCGTCCGAAGAACCGCGCGTTCTTCCTGTGAAAAGGCGCGGAGCGGGAGAAGGTCGTCCCGACCGAAGAGGTCCTCGCCGAGCATCTCGAAGAGAACGCCGAGCGCGCTCCGCCGCGGCTCGCGCGCCGCCGTCTCGCCCCCGGGGAGAAGAAAGGGGCGAAGCGACGCGACGCGCCGAAAACCGTCGTCGACGACGAGAAGAAACTCGCCTCCCCAAACGCTTCGGTCCGGTCCGTAACCGGTCCCGTCCCACGCCACGCCGAGCACTCGTCCCTCGAGCTCGTTCTCCGCGCGGCACGCAAGGACGTGCGCGTGGTGGTGCTGCACACGCTCGACCGGAGGGCCGAGCATCTCGGCCTCTCGCGTCGAGAAGTAATCCGGATGAAGATCGCACACGACGCGCTCCGGGCGGATCTCGTGAAGCGCGGCGAGCGAGCGGATCGAGCGGCGGTGCGCCTCGCGCGACTCGGCGGTGTCGAGGTCCCCGATGTGCGGCCCGAGAAAGACGCGCTCTCCGCGCGCGACCGCGACCGCGTTCTTGAGGTGCGCGCCGACCGCGATCGACTCCGGGACCGATCGCCCGAGAGGGAGCGGAAGCGGCGCGTAGCCGCGGGCTCGACGAAGAACGAGCTCCCGGCCGAGCGTGACGCGCGCGATCGAGTCGTCGACGTGCCTCTCGATCGGCCGGTCGTGAACGAGAAAGCGATCGGCGATTTCCCCCAATCGCGCGAGCGCGTCCTTTTCGTCCGTGCAGATCGGCTCGTCGGAGAGGTTGCCGCTCGTCGCGACGATCGGGAAGCCGAGCGCGCGAAGAAGAAGATGATGAAGGGGCGTGTAAGGAAGCATGAGGCCGAGATACGGGTTCCGCGGCGCGACCGACGGCGCGATCCCGTCCCCTTCCTTCCGCCGGAGAAGCACGATCGGCGATTCGGGCGAGCGAAGAAGGCGCTCCTCGAGATCGGAGACAGCGGAGATCATGCGCGCATCTTCGATCGAGGGGACCATCATGGCGAGCGGCTTCTCCTCGCGCCTCTTCCTTGCGCGAAGCCGGCGCACCGCATCTTCGTTCCGCGCGTCGACGAGGAGATGAAACCCGCCGAGCCCCTTCAGGGCGACGATGAGCCCGCGGCCGATCGCATCCGCCGCCTCGAGAAGGGCGTCGTGTTCGCTCGACCGAACCGCTCCCTTCGGATCCCAAAGCGCGAGACCGGGACCGCACGCCGGGCACGCGGTCGGTTCGGCGTGGAAGCGGCGGTCGCGCGGGTCTTCATATTCCTTCCGGCAGCGGGCGCACATCGGGAAGATCCGCATCGTCGTGCGCGAGCGGTCGTAGGGAAGAGCCTCGATGATCGTGAAGCGCGGCCCGCAGTTCGTGCAGTTCGTGAACGGATAATGAAACCGTCGATCATTCGGGTCCAAGATTTCTCGAAGGCAATCCGGACAGGTCGCGACGTCCGGAAGAACGAAGGCGCTCTTCTTTCCCGACTCGTCGCTCGCGAGGATCGCGAAGGGACCGAGCCCGGACGGATCGAGGAGACGGCTTTCGAGGCTTTGGATGAACGCGAGGGGAGGCTTCTCCCGTTCGAGGCGAAGGAGAAAGTCGGCGATGCTCTCTTCGTCCCCCTCCGCTTCGACGAAGACGCCGGAGGAGGAGTTCCGCACGTGCCCCGCGAGCCCGAGGGAGGTCGCCAGCCGGAAGACGAACGGCCGGAAGCCGACCCCTTGCACCGCTCCCCGAATCACGACCGAGGCGCGCACGCGCTTCCCGCTCACGATCCCTCCCCGCGCGCGGCGGCGCGCGCCGATCGCCCGTCCGTAAACATAGCAAACGGGGCTTCCCTTCCCCAACCGGGAAGGGCGCTTGACGGAGGATCGCGGGCGCGCGTACCTTCCCCCTCGGAGAGGCACGATGGGCGAACCGCTTCACGTTCTCGCGATCACGGCGCACCCGGACGACGCGGAGCTTCTCATGGGCGGGACGCTCGCCCGGGAGGCGGCGGAGGGAAGGCGGGCCGGCGTGCTCGACCTCGCGGCCGGCGAGTCGGGAACGCGCGGGGATGCCCGGGCGCGCGCGCGCGAGGCGGAGGAGGCGGCGGCGATCCTCGGGCTCGCGGCGCGCGAGAACCTCGGGCTTCCGGACGCGCGGATCGAGAGGAGCATCGAGAACCGCCTCCGCATCGCGGAGCGGATCCGCGCGCTCCGCCCGGAAGTCCTCCTCATCCATCACGCGGGCGGAAGAAACCCGGACCATCACGCGGCGTCTCTTCTCGCGCGCGAGGCCGCCTACACCGCGGGGCTCGCGCGGATCCTTCCGGGGACGGCGCCCCATCGGCCGCGCAAGATCCTCGAGGCGGTCTCCTTCCTCGATGCGCCGATCCGCCTCGTCGTCGACATCACGCCGGTCTTCGAGACGAAATTGCGCGCGCTTCGCGCGTTCGCCTCGCAGTTCGAGGGGGCGTTCGAGGCGGGGGACATCCTCTCGAACGGCGCGGACGATCTCTTCGAGCAGGTGACGTTCCGCAATCGCGCCTACGGGTCGCTCGTCCAGGTCCCCTTCGGCGAACCGTACTTCATGCATGAACCGTTTCTCGCGACCGATCTTCTCGCGCTTCGGGGGCGCTCGCTGTAGCACGCTCTGTGAGGCGGTGCAGGGCTTCAACGGTTCGATCGCGGACGCGCTTCCCCGCGATCAGAAATCCGCGGCGAGGGTGAAGAAGGAGATCGGGGGCCCGAGGTTCCGGCGGAAGTCGGTGAGCTGGCCCCAGTCCCAGCGGAGCACGAAGAAGCCGAGGTTGACTCGCGCGCCGAAGCCGTACGCGAAGCCGTACGCGTCCTCCACGCGCCCAGTGATCGGCTCCGCCCGCACGAGCTGCATGGGCGCCATCCTCTTTCCGTCGCCGTACCAGCCTGCGGCTCCGTCGAGGAAGACCACGCCGTTGATCCCCCGAAGGTCGAGAGGAAGGGGCCAACCGAAGCGCACCTGCTCGATGAACGGATAGCGGAACTCGAGGTTGAGGAGCCCGACGCGCGTGGCGCGGAGATCGCCGTAGTCGATCCCGCGGAACGTGTACGGGCCGCCAACGCGGAAGTACTGGAGGTCCTCCCCGACGGTTCCTCCCGCGATGAGACGCCCGGCGAACGTGAAGCGGTGGCGGAGGTTCAGGTACTTCCGATAGTCGACGATCCCCGTTCCGAAACTGAGATCGCCGAAGGCGTGCTCGACCGAGACGCGCGACCGGCTTCCGTTGATCGGCCCGGTGTATCCGTAGAGAACATTGTCCCGCACGAGCGCGAGGAACGGCTCGGCGAAATACTGCGCCTTGCCGCGCACCTCGCGGTACCCATAATACGACTCCACGTAGATCGAGTTCGTGATCGACTCGCCCCGCAGGCCGAACTCGACGCGCGAGAACTTCGAGAACGGCCGGCTCCCCATGAGTTGGATCCCGCGATAGACCTGGCTCTGGAATTCCGGGTTGGTCTCGGCCGTGTAGAGATAGTAGTCGTTGCGATACTGATAGAGGGCGACGCCGTAGTTCATCCGGCGGGTCAAGTTCGCGTAGGAGAGGTAGAGGTCCGCGTCGGAGAGCGATCCGTAGATCCCGGCGGCGAAGCTGATCGTGTGGTTTCCGAGAATGTCGCTGAAGGAGATCGCGCTCTGCCCGAGGAAGCCGACGTTGGACGCGAACGCCGCCCCCCCGTAGACGAAATCTTGCGTGAAGCGGAGCCCGTAGCGTTTGTGCTCGAACTCCGAAGTATCGGGGAGCGCCTCGAGATCGGATCCGCCCGCCGCGCGCTCCTCGAGACGCTCCGCCTTCGGCGCTTCTCCCTCGGGGAAGACCGCGCGGAGATCGAAAAATCGGTACGAGGCCCCCTTCGCCGAGGAGGCGGCCGGCGGCGGATCGGAGGGCGCTTCGTCGAGGAGGAGACGCGCCTCCTGATCGGCGAAGTCCGCGAGTGAAAGAGGGGCCGCCTCGCCGCGCGCCGAAGACCCGTCGGACCGCGCGATCACCGCCGGCATCGGCTCCTCCTCCGGCCGCGGAGCGGGGGCCGGAACCGCCTTCAGCCGGAGTGGGTCGTTTAGGACATAAAGGTTCCATGTCCCGCGCGAGAAAGCGGAGAAGACGAGCACCTCTCCGTTTCGCGACCAGCTGATCGGCGGCGCGCTCGGAATGATCCCCGTGATCCCCGTGATGATGTTCGTCAGCGGAAAGACGCGCTCTGTCTCGAGCTCCATCGCGTAGAGATTCGACACGCCGCCCCGGTCGGAAACGAAGAGGATCTCCTTCCCGTCCGGAGACCATTGAGGGGTGATGTTTTTCCCTTCCATCCCGGGAAGGACCTTCACCTCGCCGGTCGCGCGATCGAGAAGCGCGATCCGCAAGTCGCCGAACACGAGCTTCTCGAAATCGGTCCCGCTCCCGCGATCGGTGGCGAAGGCGATCGTCTTCCCGTCGGGGGACCAGGCCGGATCGAGGCACGCGTAGCGGTCCCCCGTGAGGCGCGTGAGCTCCTCGCCGTCCGCGCGGCACGTGAAAAGATTCGACCGCCCCCCCTCGAGCGCGACGAAGACGAGGTGCTCCGCGTCCGGAGACCAGGAGGGAGAGAGAACGCCGTCGAAGCCGAACGTCAGCTTCCGATGCACGCGGCGTCGATCCACGTCGTAAATGTAGATCGCGTCCTCCGCCCCGACCTTCGCGGGGAACGCGATGAAGCGCTCGTCCGGCGACCAGCTGATCGACGTGCGGAAGAAGCGGAGCGATTCGAAGCCCCCCGTCCGCTCTCCCTTGACGAGTCGGCTCAGGATCTTGCCGTCCTTCGTGCTCGCCAGGTACATGTCCGAGTACATCGCCCGGTCCGAGACGAAGACGACTCGTTCTCCGCTCGGCGAGACGGCCGGAGCAAGATTGATGTTCGAAAGATCCTTCTCCGGATCGGTGATCGCCCGCGCGATCTTCTCCGGCTTCACGTAGTCCGCGATCTGAGGGAGGTACGTGCGGCGGACGTCCTCGAGCCACTCGTCGGAGAACTTGTTCAAGGGGATGCCGAGGACCGACTGGAAGGCTTGGTTCACGCCGCCCACGCGGGGCGTCGCGCGAAGGATCTCGCCGATCTTCTCATCCCCGTACTTCTCGCCGAGGAACTCGAAGATCGATTGCCCGAAGCGATACACGCGGATGTCGCCGACTCTCGAGAGCACCTCGATCGGGATGAGGTAGCCTTGAAGAGCGGCGTCGCGGAGCCACATCTCGGTGTGCCGGTCGATCGCGGGTTTCGAGAGGTACTCGCACATCCCCTCCATGAACCAGAGCGGCGGAGAGAACCCGAGCGTGTTCGCGACCACGCTCCCCGAGGAGCCGAAGAGGATCTCCACTTGGAACGCGTGCACCATCTCGTGCGTGAGAACGTGCTCGAGCTCCGCGTACGATCCGGTGAAGGGGAGCACCACGCGGCGCTTCAAGAACTCGGTGAGGCCGCCGGTTCCCTCCTCGATGAGGGTCGTCGTGATGTTCGTCTGTTGGAAGTCGGAGTGGGAGGCGTACAGAATGAGCGGGATCGGCCGGACCATCTCGTAGCCGAGAACGCGCGACAGGCGGGCGTAGGATCGCTCCGCCATCCGCGCGGCGTCGATCGCCGCCTCCTTCTCGCTCTCGTAGTAGAAGACCTCGAAGTGCTCCGTCTTGATGATCTTCCAGTCGAAATCCTTGTACTGGACCTTGTTCTTCCCGAAGTACTGCGCCTCGGCGCCGCCCATGAGGCCGGAGAGGAGAAGAAGAACCGCCGCGATTCGAACCCGAGCCGTCATCGAAACCTCGGAGGGAAGGGGCTACCCGCAAAGAGTATACCCCCGTTTCGGCCGCACGGCAAAGGACGGGGCGGGGCGGCGAGGGCGGGGGTGTTTCAAATCGACTTGTAGTGCCAGGCTACGAAATTGGGGATGTCGTAGGCCCGCCCTGAAACCCGAAGCCTCCATGCGACGCCGATGTCGGAGGAGGAGTGCAGACCGAATCGGCAAGATGTCCGCGAGATTCCCGGCGATGGGATGTTATTCTTCTCCAAGCGCCTCGAGATCCGCAAGGTCCTTCTTCCGTCCCGTCGCGCGTTTATTGGCGATGAACTCTTCTCGCCCGATGAAGTGGACAGG